>NZ_JAACGG010000260.1:0-420 GCF_022810525.1 Candidatus Cardinium sp. cByotN1 | reverse complement strand
GAGATATCCTTTCATGATCACATCTTTATCTGGCCTTTGGAAGAACTTATTGCGAATTTTTCTGAAGAACATTAACCTCAATTAATAGCGCCTTCTCACTGTGGGTTGATCTGAATTGTTCTACTAATTGAATGCAAAGAATGATCAACTCTGTGCTAATAGATAAAACACCATTGAAGTTGCTAGGATGGAAATTCGAGCACTCAGATAGCATGAGAATCTCAGTATAATGAGAATATAAAGCAATAAATTCAGCTCTTCAGTTAGATGCGATTCATCAGCGCATTTCTTTCAAGATCCAAATTGGTTCAGAAGCCATGCTCTATGGTCTCGGTTCGTTTCACAGGAAAACGAGATCACAAATGAAATGAAGATGATTTCTCAAAACAATATATGTAAATCTTTCTCTTTCTCTTTCTC
>NZ_JAACGG010000259.1:0-280 GCF_022810525.1 Candidatus Cardinium sp. cByotN1 | reverse complement strand
TGACCAAATGAGCCTGTCTTTCTTCCTCTTTCTATCTTTCTATCACATCTTTGGGTGTTATTTTTAAGGTTTATTTCTCCCCTTTTTCATGAGATCACTTGGCTAGATTGTTTGCTTCGACTATGAACAATATTTGGCTACATCTTGTCTTGAATCAAATTGAATGATTCTGTTCACTTTCCGTGATAACATGATGATTTGGTTTTGCTTTTCGCGAGCGATCTTCTCGCATTAGTAACGTAGAACACATGCGAGTTTCATGACTCTCTCTCTCTCTCTC
>NZ_JAACGG010000258.1:0-224 GCF_022810525.1 Candidatus Cardinium sp. cByotN1 | reverse complement strand
TCTCATTTGATTTTCTGGCATATCCACCATGTATCATGAATTTCGAAAAATCAGATCAATTGAGATTGCACGCGTGTCCATCGATACACTTGAAGCTTGAGCTTCTTCTTCTTCTTCTTCTTGATCTTATTATGCTCGTGTAACCATTTCTGGTGAAACCCTTTTCTTTCGGCTTAAAAGCGTTTAACAGAAACGAGAATAATTGATGATGAATTTTCACCATG
>NZ_JAACGG010000257.1:0-227 GCF_022810525.1 Candidatus Cardinium sp. cByotN1 | reverse complement strand
GCCTCCATATGCTGAGATGCTGAGATGCTGAGAAGGAATACTTCCAAGAAGAAGAGAGAAAAACTTTGGGACCGTTTGTCTTACAGTCCATGTCAAATGTTACCCATCTTCTTCTTCTTCTTCTTCTTGGAGTTTGACAGTGAATCTGGATGTCGATCACTTTCACTCTGGTCATTTGAAACAAGTTGGGATGCAAAACGTTTCTTACTCCATCACTTTTCTCTCTC
>NZ_JAACGG010000256.1:0-476 GCF_022810525.1 Candidatus Cardinium sp. cByotN1 | reverse complement strand
TGTGTGTGATGTTTTTTTTCATCTTTTCGATTCTCACTTTCCACCTCTTAACCTGGACCAAGTCACTGTCAAAAAAGTGTTCGTTTCTCTCTCTTTTCATGTGTGTATATGTGTGTTTGTGTATGTCTGTGTATGTTAAACGATTTGCTGTTTGATTTTTTTTTCTCTACCAGAAAATTGTCTCTTAAGCTACTGTGAATTTAATAGTAGTAGTGAGAAGAAGAGGCACAGTTTACCAACCTCTATTCTATAAAAGAAGAAGAAAGAGGAAGCTCAGACCTGTGACACTTCAACAATCATCAACCAAACAAGTAACAACCATTTGCAATTTCTTTTCATGAAAGTAATCCTAGACGGTGAAAATTTTTCACCTCGTTCTGTAAGCATCGGGAATATCGTTGAGGAGACTTTTTTTATATATTCCAATATCATTGGCATCAGGATTGTTCTCTTTACCTCTCTGTCTCTCTCTCTCT
>NZ_JAACGG010000255.1:0-265 GCF_022810525.1 Candidatus Cardinium sp. cByotN1 | reverse complement strand
TTACTCTCTCTCTCTCTCTCTCTCTCTCTCTCTCTCTCTGTTCCGCATTTCTCACCCATTCATTGCTTATCTTTTCCTATCTGATGTTCATTCAGTCCTCTTCAAGAAACTTACATCTTTGGACCTTTTTTCCCCTACTACTACTAACATTTTTCGCTCATTGTTTCACTACAACTACACAACTAATAGTCACTCACTACATGCACGGAGACCTTCCCCTAATGATATGTCCTCTTCCGCTTTCAATCTCTCTCTCTCTCTCTCT
>NZ_JAACGG010000254.1:0-606 GCF_022810525.1 Candidatus Cardinium sp. cByotN1 | reverse complement strand
ACTTAGAAATGATTAACCAAAATGTGTGTGTGTGTGTAATGTGATCGATGTTGGACTACCGGCGGAGCCATGATCATTGATTGGTGGATATCGTTTGTGAAATGTTCGATCTGCCACAATAGGACGATCATTAATTTGACCGGAGGGCATGGCATCATGGAATAGGATGGAGAGGGAGAGAGAGAAAGAGAGGGAGAGAAGATCAGTATGGTGAAATGTTGTACACATCGTACTGGTAGGCGGGTATGATTGGACATCCGAACGGATACAAAAGAGTGGCCTACAAAAATCTAGCGATCATTGGCATCCAGGACTGTGCCGATCGAACGATTCCACAATGAAGCGATTTCGAGTGTTAACACTAAGTTGTGTACTGTTTGCCAATTTATTGGCTTTAACTTTAGGTGAACGAAGGGATCATCATCATCGTCGTGCTGTGAGGCCACATGCTAGATCTTCGGATAGTGATGAATTGTTGTATATGCTTGCAAGGCAACAGAATGCCCACAATCGGCCAACACAAGAAGGATATCCTAAACTACAACCTAAACATCATCATGGATGGGGTGAGCTGATTAATAAGTTTTATTGAATTGAATTCTTGTA
>NZ_JAACGG010000253.1:0-1483 GCF_022810525.1 Candidatus Cardinium sp. cByotN1 | reverse complement strand
CAATACCAATAAAAATGGAAGAGCTTATTGAAATAGTCAGTCATTTAAGCGATATTTTCACTCAGAATTCAAACGAATCAATTCTACAGTATCATCAGATTTCGAGTTGGTAGAAATTTTAATCAAAAATAAACGACAGATGAAAAGGCCACAAGTTATTTGCTCGTTTTTGTTCTCTTGTGCGGCCTTCGATATTGAATCGGTTCAGGTTGAATCTGGCCTATTCTTGTGAGTATACCATAAAAATGGAACCGATTCACAATAGCTGAGAAATGATAATTAATCAGAGTCCGAGTGATTACAATCAAGTGTGTCAAGGTTGATGGGCGATCATCGAAGTGCTCAACAAGCAAGCTTTGAGAAACTCACTCCATCTCAATATATACATACACTTGCATATACTAATACTAATAATCTTTCACACACACATACCGTTTCATTTGTAATCAATAATTTTTCTGTTTACATCCTCAGAACTCCAACGAGAGCATCAAGTTGATGATCTTGGATTCCGGATGATGATTACGAATGATCAATTACGAGCAACTTTCACGGAGGACATTGATCTGTGCTCCAGCCAAGCTGTTGTGCAAATGCAAACAAACGCCTTGAGATGAGCTGTGGTGTTGGATTTGATTTTCAATTTTACCGAAAGATGAGATATCAAGTGATCACTTGTCACTTCTCAAGGCAAGTCAATTGTCTTGAATCTGATCTTTCACAGTTCATTGACCTACGAGATTGAAAGAAGAAGAAGAAGAAGAAGAAGAAGAAGAAGAAGAAGAAGTCTTTGGACTTGCGCTTGTAACTTTCTTCACTCATCGTTCAGCATCCGCTCTCCTCGGAATTCTCTGCTCATCACCAACTCAGACACTGATAACAAATAGTAAAGTGAGGAAACGTGATAGATCATAGATTCAGTAATAATAAGGAGCGTCTGATATCGCTCTGAATACGGGAAACATGCTTTCCGGATCACTGATCATTTGGGTTCTTGGCGATTTAGGGTTAGAATACAGTAGAAGTGAAACGCTGGCTTGATTTTTAGGTGATTCGAGTACCAGATCAGTGAGCCCTTTTTCAGAATTCCAAGATGTGTGTTTCCTTATTTTGGTTCCAATTCACTGATCGAACTATCATGACGATCAAACGAAGGATATATATATATCTATAATGGACTACCACTAATTACACGCTTTTACGGTCTCGAATTCACAGATAGTGTGTTGAACCTTTTTTTGCCAATGAAATTTCCAGACGCAATTACGATGGAAGTCTACATTCATCATCATCGTCAGACATTGTATTCTCAATGAGAGTTGTTGGTTGCAATTGAGTTTCATGCTTCGATGAGAATATGGAAACTTTGGTAAACATTTTGATTCACAGGTTTTGAAACTTTATTTCTTCCTCATGACGGGATGTTGCAATAAAAAAGAAGAAAGAAGTGTGTCAAATGAGATGATAAACTCTTTAATGTTTT
>NZ_JAACGG010000252.1:0-549 GCF_022810525.1 Candidatus Cardinium sp. cByotN1 | reverse complement strand
GAAAAAGAGAAAAAAAAAAAGAGAGAGAGAGAGAGAGAGAGAGAGAGAGAGAGAGAGAGAGAGAGAGAGAGAGAGAGAGAGAGAGAGAGATATGAGAGTGGTCCAAGATAAGTGTACTCGAAGAACTTTGAGGAATACCTTCATCCAGTTATCTGGAGGAATCTTTTTTTCCATGACAATGATATAGAGAAACATTTTTCAAGAGCTATTGAATTTTACAATTCCAAGTATGCTCAAGAGTACATAACATGTTAGGAAATCTTCTCTCTTATCATGTGACTTTTGTATTTTCGTCGGAAGTAGAAGCTAGAAGAGTATCAAAAAAATGGTTTTAATTCTTCATTTTTTATGTGTGTATCATTGTCATTACGTAAATAGCTCTTAGAGGATTGGAATAGATGAGAATGAGTAATCACAAATGCTTGAATACAGTGAGAACAAAAAAATGAGTAAACTTGCTGATACAATTTGCCAGTCTTTTGTGTCCCCAAAATCAACAAAATGTATGGCTGAAGTGATGAGCATTCATGTGATTCTCATCATGGCTGA
>NZ_JAACGG010000026.1:0-13711 GCF_022810525.1 Candidatus Cardinium sp. cByotN1 | reverse complement strand
TTTACAGCTGGAAAAACAGGAGCCTACCTGCAATCCATCCCTTCAACTGTTTTTCTTTTCATCTGTAAACGAATCTTTCTGATCGCACTTTTTTCAAAGGGCGCGTTTTTTTTCTAGCATAAGCCATAGTGGTGAACGGAAGCTTACGTGCAAGCCATGAACGAAATAGATATCCTATAAGTAGCTTTTTGCAAGTAGTCTATTGTAGTGTATGCATACCTTCAAATTGTAACCTACACATATTGGCATAAAGAGGACTTGTCTTTAAAAGCATCTCATGGGAGCCATTGGCGATTATTTTACCATTATTGAATACCAGCACCCGATCCATTGCAGCCAAAACCGTTAATCTATGTGCAATTACAATAGTTGTCTTATCATGCATAATCGTAGAGAGGCTTTCTTGAATTTCCGTTTCTGTAATAGCATCTAGCGCAGAAGTTGCTTCATCTAATATTAAAATAGGTGCATCTTTTAATATGGCGCGTGCAATCGCTATACGTTGGCGTTGCCCACCTGAAAGCTTTGAGCCTCTTTCACCAACCAAAGTAGCGTATCCTTCTGGTAAGCCCATAATAAAATCATGGCACTTTGCTTTTTGCGCAGAGGCGATTACTTCGTGATCTGTTGCTTCTTTACGGCCATAACGGATGTTTTCTAAAATGCTATCATGAAAAAGGGTTGTATCTTGTGGTATCAGGGAAATAGCAGCACGCAATGATTCTTGTGTAACCCTTGATATATCTTGACCATCAATTGTAATAGTACCATGGTTCAAATCAAAAAACCTAAGCAACAAATTCACAAAAGTAGTTTTACCACTACCAGATAAGCCTACTAAGCCTACTTTTTCCCTGGGTGCTATGGCAATATTTTGATCTTCAAATATAGGTTTACCTGGTATATAAGCAAAAGAAACATCCTTAAAAACAATAGCGGCTGATTGACATGTAAGTGTAGAAGCAGCTGGTGCATCTAGCACAGCATGTGGCCTTTGTAATAATTTTAAAGCCTGTTGACAATAGCCAATTTCTTCAAAGAAATCAGGAAACTCTGCTACAGACACCCAAACTAAATTGCAAATATTACTGCTGGCATAAAAAATATAGGTCACTTCAGAAATAGACAGTTTGCCAAGTTGCCAGTAATAGATCATATACGAGAGCATGCCTATGCCCATAAAGCTAATGGAGAGGCCACTAATGATAAAATGCAGATGCATAATACGTTTTAGCGCTTTTTCATGTGCTAATTTTTCTGCTGCTTGTGGAGCCAATAAATGGGCTGTTTCTTGGTTTTTTCGGGCAAAAAGTTTGATGCTTAAGATATTGGTAAATCCATCTACAATACTCCCAGACAAACGGCTGCCTTTTTCTGCATGTAAAGCTACAGCATGGCTACACTTCTTTGAATAAAAGAAGTAAGTAGCTGTATGCAATACAAGCCAAGCCATTAATATCCCACCAAAAGTAGGTTGTATATAGGCAAAGGAAAACACACCTGCCAACATTGTGCAAAATGTAGGCAAAAATGACGAAATGATAATCATCATCACTTGACTGATGCCATCCGTTAAATCGTTGACCCGTTTTACTAAGTCACCAGAAAAGTGCTCTGTAAAGAACTGGTAGGAATGTCCCTGCAAGTAGTGCACGATCCAAGTTCGTATTTTTGCTTCAAAAGCAGGAATAGTTTTGACTTTCATGTAATCAAATAGACGAAATAAAAGATCTATAAGCGTGATTACACTTAATAAAGCGATAAAAGGGAAGCCGATCTTGACCCAAGCATCTCTTCTATTGTCTGCTAATGCTGTAAGTCGTGTGACAAGTATCTTAAAGGCATAGGGGACGACTAAATTGTCAAGTACAAAGCACATGCGAAAACAAGTCATGGCAATGAAATGCCATTTGAGTTGACTCGCAAAATGTAAGATAAAGGTTTTTAGATTGTTAGTAATGGGTTGCATCTGCGCAAGTTGTAAAAAATAGCTATTTATTTGATTTGGAAAAAGATTATATTTCAAAAGGTTTTTGGGTTGATTAATAAAAGATAGGCTATGAAGCCATGTAAAAAGTGAAGCTACTTTTTTACATGGATCATTTTACTCTGCACAAGTAGTTTGCCAAGGAAGCCTATATAGCCTAAGTAGATAGGTAAATATTAAAGCGGATAAGCAACCCAGACAACTGCTTATGATAGATCCATAACCCCATACATAATGGTAATCTAGTCAATCAATTAAAGTAAATATTTATCTAGTAATGCTTGTATTTGGATGATTGGTACGTTCCCAACCAAACGATCTACCTGTTGACCATTCTGAAAAAATAACATAGTAGGTATTGTGCTAATCGAATACCTAGCAGGTGTTTGGCTATTTTCACTGATATTAAGCTTACTAATAAATGCCTTACCCTTATACAGGACAGCAACCTGTTCTATAACAGGCGCAAGCTGTAGGCAAGGTCCACACCAAGGAGCCCAAAAATCTACTAAAACAAGTTTATGCTGGTTGATTACATCATCAAACTCTGCGTCTGTAATTTCTACAATATTGTGATCCATAAGTTAAAAATAGTTTCATAACGCGGTCTGTCCGGAAGGTTTGCTTTTATATATTTCACAGAGGAATTTAAATAATTCTTATGCGATGTACAAAGATACATAAGGAAGCGGAATAGACAATAGACTTTTTTCGAAACACTGCTGATGCTAGTAATTTATACTTATAATTATAATTGAATCTACTGAATAAAATCTTCACACATCTGGAAAGCTGTCTAACTATATAATCGGGATTTTATTATCCCGATAAATATTCCATTAGCGAATATTATCTTATTTGTTTTTTTATAAAAAAACAAATAAATTGCGTAAACAATTTTATAGATTTTAGTATTGATATAAGTTTTAGTACGCATACTTCAATCTATTATCTAGTTATTTATATTTATCCAATTATCTAAAAATTTATTGTGATATGAGTAAGTGTTTTATTTTTTTATCGCTTATCGGATTCTGTACTGGGTCAGGCAATAGCGTCAACTTAATGTGAATACTTTATTGATTATGATATTTAAAAGTATAATTTTTAGATTTGCTTTTTTGTTTATTGTTTTTTGATTTCTCCCTCTTTTTGCATTTGATGCATTAATTGTAAAAAAGATTTTTTAGGCTATTAAGGTTCTTTATCAAGCAATCTAGCGTTTTAGTAAAATTTAGTTTTTGAACCATGTTTTTCATTTACTCCCTGCTAAATTCGTGTATAAAAGGCTCGTAACCAAAGGCCATCTTAAGATGTATAAACACAGACATAAAAAAATAGTTTTTTCTAAGTATTAATGTAATTGAACGTTCAGTCTTCAGCTTTTTTATCTTAAAACTGAATAGTGCCTCGCGTACGTTACTATAGGGCGGGCTGTATGCATACCATGGATTAATTTTTGACCATCTTTTGTAGATATATTATCATTTTTCTAATTTTTTTAAAGATATGAACCATTCTTATAAAGTGATTTTATACTTGGCTATCCTGGCCAATATGCGTTGTACATGTGAAACAAGAAAAATAGGTGAGAAAGGTGCCAATCCTCTTAAGCAAGAACAGAAAGCCAATAATTCTACCGAAATATCAGACGAAAAAAACAATAGGTCTAAGCACCCTCTAGCAACTACAGCATATAGCTACGAAGCAATATGGCAACAATGGTTGAACCAAGATAACCAAATTGCCTACATAAAAAATGCTATAAATAGCATTATAAAGAGCATGGGACTGTTAGAAGAAGAACAAACTAAAATGTATAATGAATTTTATGCCACACAATTAAATAGTGATGATAAGGTGAAACCCCTGATCGACGAACTTTTGGCTTATAGGCAACAACTTAAGTATTTGTGCGATCAATGGCCTGATTCGAAAAAAAAGGATTTTTGCAATTTAATTTCCAAACAAGAAAATCCTAAAATGCTAAAAAGCCTTTTGTTACTAGCCACGGATGATGAGAAAAAGATACAACAGCTTGGTGATGATCATGTAAAGAAAAAGAACGAACTGGTTATCAATTTTATAAAAAATTCCGAAATAGTAGAAAAAATGCCTAAGAAGTTCCAAGAAGCTGTGCTAAAAGTCATCGAAGATAATGACAAAAAGGCTTCCGAAAAAACACTTGCTGAAAGGTTTGAAGCCATATTTGATGGGATAGATATCACAGATTGTGTGCGTAAGCGTATGAATACTATCATAGATTATATGGGTCTATCAAAAGAACAATCTAAAGAAATGTTTAAGTTTTATGAACCACTACTAGAAGCTGATTCTGTCGATGGTACTCTAAAATCTTTCAAAGACGTACTGCGTTTTTATATAAAGGAACTAAAAAAATATTTTGATGAATTGTCTGCTGAGCTACGTTTACGTTTTGTTAAGGAATACATGGAACGCAAAGAACAACGTCCTAGTATTTTATATTACTATTTCGACCTAAGTAAGGATCCACAAAAAAATAAAAATTTAGCAAAAATAGCCATTGAGAGGTTAGAACATGAGGTTTTATTCCTTAGTGAATGCATACAAAAGCAAGAAATCATAAATAAAATGCCTGAAGAATTTCGAAAAGCTATACCAGAGGGCATCAAAAAATACAAGCAATCGATGGAAGAAAAGATAGATGGACTACGAAAGTATTAGATGCCATTGGTTTTGCTAGTTCACAGGGTATGGCGTTCCTAACCGATTATCAGACATAAATAATTTTCATATTTGCGCTTAGGACGTGTTTGTGTGTATGTGCTCAAGGCTATGTGTTGCTAGGAAAAACGCCTCTTGTAAAATAGTTACGATCAGCAATCACCCCTTATAGCTGATCAGCAAAACAGCTTGTTTGAACCCACCTGCTAGGTGAGTGTTGTTTTTCCAGCTTTAAGAAGTGATTGCTACAAATTTTTACATAGGACTTGATTTTTTGCTTACTTTTTGCTCAGTCAAAAAGTAAGCAAAAATACCTTATTGGTTATTGTGCTGCTAATAAATTATAGTTAATCAACTTTTTTAGGTATAACCCATAGGTTGATGTATAGCCTGCCTCTGTGGATGAAGGCTGAATAGACACCTTTATGTTGCATAAAAACGCACTATACCTTCCATGCTATTTCAAACACCTTTTTTGTCGCCTCATCTACCTTAAATCGCTCATCTATTCTATGACCTATTACCCATATGATTTGATCATTACTAGTGACCACGCATATTTCTCCTTTCATGGCCATGGGTATTTTAAGGTCAATTAATAGATCGCTTATCTTTTTACGGCCTTTCATGCCAATCGGATAAAAAAAATCTCCAGCTTGCCATGGACGTATAATCAAAGGAAATGTTAACCTATGGTAATCTAATGCGGCTATCGATGCTTTATTCTGTAATATATATGCTTGGCTGTTGCATATTTGAAAATGTAAAGTATGGTTACCATATGTTATTGATCGTGTTGTGGCCGTAACTACTTTTTCTTTCCATACGCATAGGCTTTTTTCTTTTATCAACCAGTCTTTTCTATCTATGTATAGCGTATAATCGGTGGCATGGATCATCTTGCCACTGCTAATAGGATCTGTTATAAGCTTTTGGATTTGTTTAAAAGTAAAGCCATAAGGACGTAATAGCTCAAAAGCTACTGTAGCAGCCCATGGCTGATCAATGATTTGGTGAATGGCTAGGTAATGGATGCCTGCTTTACAAACGCTTATCTTTTTTTTAATCTCAGAGAGATGTTCATCAAAAAAAGTGCCTATCTCTCTTAGTTTTGTAGCGGTTTCTTGCGTAGTTGTCTCAAAATTTGGATTGATGTGATGTAGCAGAGGGATCACTTGATTGCGAATAAAATTTCTTTGATAATGGTTGTATGTATTAGAGCTATCTTCGTGCCAATGCAGCTTTTTTTGTTGCGCGTAAGCTATGATTTCTTTTTTTCTAGCAAAAAGCAGTGGGCGTATGACCTGGCTATCTATAGGGCGCTGGTGATATTCGACTACTAATGAGGATTTGGGTATAGTTTTCGCAGTGGGCCTAATAGGCGCAATACCACATAAACCCTTAATACTTGTGCCTTTAATCAAGTTGAGCAGTATGGTTTCAATGGAATCATCCCAATGATGCGCCGTAGCTATGTGCTGCCATCCATATTGTTGTAACAGTTGGTCAAAAAATTGGTAACGCAGGCTTCTGGCTGCCATTTGTATCGAAACCTTCTGATTACAAGCAAAATCTTTCGTTGCAAATCGAGTGGTATAAAAAGGGACTTGATAGGATGCGGCTAACTCTTTTACAAATGTGCTTGTCGCTTCTGCTTCTGCACCCCGTAAATTGAAATTACAATGGGCGATGGCAAAAGGTAACTTTGCTTTTTTAAAAAGATAAGCCAGTACCACTGAATCTACCCCACCACTTACCGCTAAAAGGGTAGTTTGCTGCCTGTCTACGATCAGCTGTTCGTGTGCTAGAAAGGCTAAAAAAGAGGCTAACATGGCGTTAAAGTTAGAGGCTTAACCATTATAGTTGCTAAATTATATGTAACTTTATTTAAAGTTAAGCAATATGCATCTGATCAGCTAAATATTAACCATTCAAGCTAGCATGAGATGCTTTTTAATTCGTTATATTAAACCATATGGCAGAGTTCATTAGGATGCCTAAAATGAGTGATACCATGCAGCATGGTATCATAAGCCGCTGGATAAAGCAGGTTGGCGATAGGGTAGTGGCTGGTGATATACTTGCTGAAATAGATACTGATAAAGCTACTATGGAGTTAGAGGCCTTCGAGGAAGGTACGCTGCTTTATATAGGCGTAGCAGAACAATCAGCAGCACAGATCAATGATATTATTGCTATTATAGGAGCGCCTGGGGAGGATATTACTGCCTTGCTTGCCGCTACTAATTCTGCTACTAATGATAGGGTTCCTTCTATGAACAAGGAGCTAGATCCCTTATCTGTTCAGCCGCCTGATAGGGTTAACCAACCCACAATCCCTGCCACCGATACCCAGTCTAGTTTCTCTTTAGACAGGGTTTTGGCTTCCCCTTTGGCTAAAAAAATAGCACAAGAAAAAGGGTATGATATTAGACAAATTGAAGGTTCTGGTGAGGCAGGACGGGTTGTTAAGAAAGATGTAATCCATTTTATTCCTGGTAGGTTAGACCCAGCTTTGATCAATACCGCCTTATCCCAATCATCTCATCAAGACCTGCCGATTTCTGCTATGCGCCAGACCATAGCGCAAGTGCTCACAGAGAGTAAAATGCATATTCCTCATTTTTATTTAACGGTTAGCATCAATATGACTAAAATCGTTGCCTTTCGTGCAGAGCTGAACCAACATGCATCGGCAAAAATTTCCATCAATGATCTCATCATTAAAGCTGCTGCTTTGGCGCTTACCGAGCATCCAAAAATAAATTCTTCCTGGTTAAATGATAAGATTAGAAGCTACCGAGATGTCCATATAGGCGTAGCCGTAGCCGTTGAAGATGGTTTGGTTGTTCCTGTTGTCCGTTTTGTAGATAGAAAGCCACTTGTAGCCATCAGTAAAGAGTTCAAAATGCTGCATGAGCAGGCGCAACGAAAAAAACTAACAGCCCAAGATTATACAGGTGCTACTTTTACCATTTCTAATTTAGGCATGTTCGGTATCGAATCTTTTACCGCTATTATTAACCCACCAGCGGCTTGTATTCTAGCTGTTGGCGCCCTTCAACAGCTACCTATTGTTCAAGATAATCAAATTGTTATTGCAGATAGACTACAGCTTACCTTATCATGTGACCATCGTGTTGTAGATGGTGCGGTAGGTGCCTTATTTTTATCTACCTTAAAAAAATGGTTGGAAGAGCCTTTGAGCCTTTTGTTATAAAACGTATCTATCTAACCCATCGTAACACCTTATGACCCTAATAAAATCCACCACTGTTTTAGCGATTATTCATAATGGATCAGTAGTTATTGGTGCAGATGGCCAAGCTACATTTGGCCATACCGTTGCCAAAAGTAATGTTAAAAAGGTAAGAAAGCTTTTTGGGGGTAACATATTAGCTGGTTTTGCAGGTTCTACGGCTGATGCTTTTACCTTGTTAGAACGATTTGAAGAAAAACTCCAAAGCTATCATGGTAATATGAAACGTTCTGCCATTGAATTGGCCAAAGATTGGCGTACAGATCGTATGCTGAAACGGTTAGAAGCTATGCTAGTAGTGGCCAGTCGAGAAGGATTATTAATGCTTACCGGAGCCGGTGATGTTTTAGAACCAGATTATCCTTTAGCAGCTATTGGATCAGGAAGTATGTATGCCCAATCTGCTGCCATGGCTTTGATCAAGCATGCGCCTCATTTAACCGCTATGGAGATGGTCCAAGAAAGCTTAACCATAACAGCTGATATCTGTATCTATACCAACCATAATTTTGTCTTTGAAGCATTAGACCGCTTGTAAAACCTTACTTCTAATGGCTATTTTGATGTTGAGCTTTGTCTAGGTTACCTCAATATATTTAGTATTTTACTTTGATTGACTTATGTTTTTCCTAAAAATGGCTCGTTACAAAATTTTTTTTGCCAGCAGTCTGTTGTAAGATGTGGATAATCTATAAAAAATAGGCTGACCTTATTAAGCTTACAAAGAATGGATCAACAAAAAAGTTTGCATACAGCTGCTATTGTATTTGATTATTTTACGGACCTTTCATCTACTCAAATAGCACTTTTTAACCGTTTACATGCTATTTATGCCTCTTGGAATGCAAAGATAAATCTTATATCTCGTAAAGATATCGATCATTTGTATCTCCATCATGTTTTGCATTCATTAGCGATTGCTAAGGTGACGACTTTTTGCGCCCATACTAAGATTTTAGATTTTGGCACAGGAGGGGGATTTCCGGGTATTCCCTTGGCGATTATTTTTCCAGAAGTGGACTTTCATTTAGTCGATGCTACCGCAAAAAAAATAAAAGCCGTAGAAGCGATTATTACCACTCTTGGGCTAACAAATATTAGGGTTTCCTGTGTAAGAGGGGAAGCGCTAGCAGAAGCCTATGATTTTATAGTGGGTAGGGGGGTAACCAATCTCAAGCTGTTCTATAACTGGGTAAAAGATAAACTCTCTCAGGAGCAAAAAAATAGGCTGCCTAATGGTATACTCTATCTGAAGGGAAAGCCAACAGAAAGCTTGCCACTATCTATGGATCTGTATCCCTTAGATAGCTTCTTTAAAGAGGCTTTTTTTAAAGAGAAATATTTGGTACATGCCTATAGTGTGCCTAAGAAACGGCAGTCAATGAGTTTTCTTTTTTAGGTAGTCCACCTCTGTGGATGTAGGCTGAACGGGTTGTAATAGCGCTGGAACAACCACTCCTTCTGGATTGATTTCCTTGAGTAGCACTTTACAAAGTTTATTTGTTAACCTTTGTTGATAGGGGAGCTGTACACGAATGTAATTTTCTGTAAAACCTTCCATAACCTTATCATCTGTTCCGTATTCAAATAAAACGGTAGCCGTCTGACCTAAATGTTGGTTGTAAAAATAGGTCAGTTTTTTTTCTGAGAGTATGCGTAGCATTCTAGCACGTCTGACACGTTCTTTTTGAGGTACTACATCGGGCATACTAGCTGCTTTTGTATGGTCTCTTTCTGAATAAGGAAAAACATGTATATAGGCAATAGCTAGTTCATTTAAAAAATGATAGGTTTCTAAAAAGTCTGCTTCTGTTTCACCTGGAAAGCCAACCAATACATCTACTCCTATGCAACAAGAGGGCATTTGTTCCTTTATCTGCGCTACACGCTCTTGATAGAGTGCGGTTAAATATCGGCGGCGCATTAATTTTAAAATCTTATCGCTACCAGATTGTAAAGGAATATGAAAGTGAGGTACAAAACGTTTAGATTTGGCAACAAAATCTATAATCTCTCCACGGAGTAAGTTGGGTTCAATAGAAGAAATGCGAAACCGTTCTATCCCTTCTACTTTATCTAATGCTTGAATAAGTTCAAAAAAACTGGTTTGACGTTTGTTATCAACCATACCAAAATCCCCTAGGTTGACACCAGTCAACACAATTTCCTTGACTTTTTTATGAGCGATGGTCCGGGCTTGCGCCACTACTTCTGCAATGGTAGCGCTTCTGCTAGGGCCTCTGGCCAGTGGTATAGTACAAAAAGAGCATGCATAGCTACAACCATCTTGGACTTTTAGAAAAGTTCTGGTGCGATCGCCTATAGAGTAGGAAGGGGAGAAGGTTAGCTTTTCTTTAATAGAAGTAACCTGTATAGTTGCCAATTCGTCCGATTTTTTTTTATGCCAATCGGTAATCCAGTCCAGCAGCTTGAATTTTTCATGTGTGCCGAATATGGCATCCACACCTGGTATGGCAGCAATCGCTTCTGGTTTAAGTTGTGCATAGCAACCTATCACGATTACAAAGGCCTCTGGTGCCATTTTTAAGGCTTCTCTAACAATTTTAGCACACTTATGGTCTGCATTTTCTGTTACGGAACAAGTGTTTAGAACAAACACATGAGGGCGTTGTGCCAATGTTACGCTAACAAATCCCGCTTCTGTAAACAATCGACCAATTGCAGAGGTTTCAGCAAAATTTAACTTACAGCCTAAAGTATGGAAAGCAACTTTTTTCATTTTTTTAAAGCTTTAGGCTGCAATTTAGCAAAGTTTGCCTAAAAAACGGTAGGCAAGTATAAGCAGATCTGGTAAACGGGCTTTTCCTAATCCGAAAGCAGCAACCAAGGCAATAAAGTCGACGATTGATATCAAACCCATTCATTAGAGCATGGTATTAGCTTTTTGTACTACATCTTAATGCTTTATTGCAACCGGCTGGGCAGGTTCTTGCTTTTGGTAGGTAAGCTTTACGACAGTTCTCAATTGATATTTACCTTGTTTCATGAATAAAGCAGCTAAATCTTTATAACCCCTGCGTATGGCCATATGCAAAGGCGTATTGTCTCTGTTATTTTTCTCATTTAAAAGAATGTTAGGCTGTTGCATCAATAGAACCGCTAAGTCTTTATAACCCCTGCATATGGCTATATGTAAAGGAGTATTCCCCCTGTTATTTTTCTCATTTAAAAGAATTTTAGGTTGTTGCAACAATAGAACAGCTAAATCTTTATAACCCCTGCATATGGCTATATGCAAAGGAGTATCACCCCTGTTATTTTTCTCATTTAAAGGAATTTTAGGCTGTTGCATCAATAGAACCGCTAAATCTTTATAACCCTTTCGTATGGCCATATGCAAAGGCGTATTGCCAGTATCTGGATCACTAGCAGTAACATTTAGCCCTTTACTGAAAGACCTAACTAATAAAATCCGAGCCATTGCTTCAGCTTTTTTAGCATTTTCATGATTAAGAGCCTGGATAAGTGAAGTTACCCTTTCACCTGTTTTGTTAATGTCAATGGCTGAGTGTTTACTTAAGCCTCGAAGCATTTTTTCATTACCTCGTTTTATAGCTTTATAAAGTGCTGTTTTGGTATTTAATATTGAATTCAAAAACATTGTTTTATACTGATCATGAAAAAAGTCACTATACTTGAACCAATTTTGTACCTCCCTAAGGTTTCCTTCAACTACATCTTGATGAAAATACCTTACGGACCTATAAAATACCTCTTGATTAAAATACTTTATAGTCGTATAAAACGGTGTTGGAGTAACATCTATATCTTCCTTATTTAGGTGTTTACTTATTGCAAATAGTTTATTGGAATTCGTTAAGCATCCTATTTCTAGCAATAAGAAAAACAAAATTAGCATTGATCTAAAGCCATGGAGTGGCAAATGAAGCTGTTTCATATCTTTATTTATTATTGTTTTAGTGTTGTATACTACATTTAAACTGTTTTAATTTTTACGCTTCTATACCATCATATGGTTAATGGTTTGGTGCTTGGTCAGGTTATATCCACTTACTATTTGTTTTATAACAAATTTTTGATTATATAAATAATTAAAAATAAAAACAAGTTTTTAAAAATTTGTATCGGTTCCCGACTTTGGTAAAATTTGAATAAACAATTTGGTAATTAGTTTCTTTTTATTGATATAAAAGGCATTGTCTCTTTACTTTTTACTTGATAAAAAAGTAATCAAAAAATCAAGCCCTGTGCAAAAAACTGCTGCAAGCTCAGCTTACAGCTGGAAAAACAGCACTCGCCCGCTGCGCGGGCTTCAAACAAGCTGTTTTTCTAATCAGCTCTAATACGTGCTTGCTCATCTTAACTATTTTACAAGGGGCGGTTTTCCTAGAATCGCCATAGCCTTGTATGCTGGCGTCAGCTTAAGATATATATTTCATTCATTACTAGATAAATCAGTTGCTTTTGTATAAAAAATTTTAGAGATTTAGGAATCTAATTTTTATGGATTAGCAATCCGTTAACAATTTATATCAATAATAATTTATCAATCATAATCATGAAAAAATATTTAGTTGTTTTGCCTCTTATTGCCTCTTGTAGTGGGTTAGGCAGGTATAATGTGGGGTCTTCAGGACAAAGTAGCAAAGAAAAAGTTGCAGAGCATAGAGCTGGTTTTGTTCTTAGACAATTAGATATAAATATGAAGGATATAGCTCTTAATAAGATTATAGGTCGTTTTGATTCAAGGGGTCGACTATATGCCATTAGTAGGATGCTCGAAAATAACACTTCAGAAAGTTTTGAACAAATAGTATGCCGAGAACTTGATAAAGTCTATCCTTTTGATGAGGACTCTAGTTTCAAGAAATCTGTTCTTGAGCGTATTCCTCCAGATCCATCTGTTGTAAAATTAGCTAGTACTATTTTAGGTGTGGATGAAAATAATCTGACATTAAAGAGCATTAATAAAAATTTTAAAAAATTTTACAAGGCGGTTCGAGATTATGAATATCTTCAGGATACTGCTTCCAAACAATATTTTTTTGACAATTTGCTTCTGCATCTATTTCTTATAGATAGAAAAAAATATATTATTAGCAATTCCACTAAAACTAAAGATAGTAATAGCTTGCTTTCCGATTCTGATAAGTTCGATCTTGATAAGATTGTTGATGAGTCCTTTTTTTATTCTTATGATGGTCTTGATTTTATCTTTAAGGCAATAGATACAGGTTGTTTAGACATCGTTCAAGCCTTATGCAAAAATGGTTTTGATATTCATCAAGAAATAGAAAAGACCCATAAAATGGGCTTTGATCCTCTTCGTAGCTTTCAGATAAATATTTTCTTCTACGCAGCAGCAGTTAATAAACTCGAAATTGTTATTTGGTTATTAGAAAATGGAGTTAGAATAGATTCAGTGCGTTATAATGGGGACACTATTTTACATATGGCAGCGCGCCAAGGAAATGTACCTATGATGCAAGAAGCAATCAAACGTGGAGCTAATATAAATGCAAAAAATAAGCGCGGAGCGACTCCTTTAGGTCTGATAGTTGAGACGAAGAGAGACCCCGAATGTGAACCTGAAACTTTGGAAAAACTCCCAAAAGCCAAACAGTTTTTATTGGAACATGGAGCGAAGTATCAACCTTAAGAATCTGTATTTAATTGATATTCACTATAATTGAATCTTTCAGATAGATCCTTTTGAATAAACAATTTCGTAACTAGCTTCTTTTTTTGATATAAAAGTCATTGTCTTTTTACTTTTT
>NZ_JAACGG010000251.1:0-915 GCF_022810525.1 Candidatus Cardinium sp. cByotN1 | reverse complement strand
GGATAAGATAGACTAAAGGTCCATTAGAATGACCGATATTATATTTTCATCGGAAAAATTCTATTCAATTTAGAAGAGCAAAGAGCAGTGTATTTTCTTCTTCTTCTTCTTCTTCTTCTTCTTTTTTCCCTTCTCTCCGTCTTTTGCTTTAGTCTCCAACTGAAGAGGATCAGAGCTTTCAAATATTTCAGTAAACATTCTATTTTCACTGCTACTACAGCATCATTCAGTAACCAATAAAGAATGCTGGAAGGAGAAAGTTTACAGTGAATCAACATTAAGCATGATGGCTTCCATCTTCTTCATTCCCAGTGTTATGAGAATAATGTTCTTCTTTTTCTCATGTCTCTCTGGTGAAACTTTTCTTGTGTCCCTTGAGCAAAAATTTTTATCATCAAAGTGAATAAGAAAATGAAAATAGAGCAAACTTTAGTGAGATGGAGAAATAGAATAGTGGCTAGCATTTTGAGTCATGAAATTCTTTGTTTGTTTGTTTTCATTCGCCTTGAAACACCCGATAATCTAGCATCAAGATTACTTCTTTTACAAAGATATTCAATCTATCATACCTCTATTCCCAATTGATCTACACACTATTTACCTTTCAGCATCATTTTGACTTTGTTCGCCTCTCTTCTCACAACCTGTGAAAGGACAATGCTATTAGTGATAAAAGGTAAATTTCAAGACAAAAGAAAGATAAAATGACATTAGACTGTTCTAATCATGCTTCAGCTATTCTTCTTATAATCGTTCTTCATTGAAACTTGTTAATATTGTTATTTGATAGAATTTTGCTTGAGAAGAAAAAATTCATTCTCAATTGAAAGAATGTTGGCATTTCCGCTCCAGAAAATTTCACATGGCTTCCAATCTGGAAGCTTATCAAAGAAGTTTTGAAGAATTAGTTTTCTT
>NZ_JAACGG010000250.1:0-853 GCF_022810525.1 Candidatus Cardinium sp. cByotN1 | reverse complement strand
CTCCTTCCATGGCATACCGAGGTCATTTATCTGATGATAGTTGCTGTGTTCTTTGGTTATGTAAAGAACCTGAGAGAGCTCGTAAGTATATCATTTCCTTTTACATCTTTTACACATCTTTTAATGGAGGTATAACCATCAATGTTACCTATTCGGAATCATTATTTTAATGTGATTACTTATGATCTATTTGCGTTTTTTTGCCTCTTTTTCTCTACACTCGCGCTCTTATCCACTCACCACCCACAACCTCCCCCTCTTTCCTCTTGCCCTCCTCCCCGCCACGGTCCCGAAAAAAATCACAGTCTCATGCTTCCATAATGGTAATCGTTACAAGATTGGTGAACAGTGGGAAGATTCCCATCCATCCAATGCACTAGGACCTCGTAAACGATGCCAATGTAATTCGACTCCAAATGGAAAGCCTCAAGTACAATGTCTACCGGGAGCGTGTCCAAAGATTACCGATCGTCACCTTAAACCATCGGCCGAATGTCCGATGCCTGCATTGATAACACCTGATGATCCGGTCTTGTGTCCTTATGTGGTTTGTAACCAAGAAACAGGTAACTATCCATCCATCCATCTTTCTCTTTGTTTGAAACCTCTCAACTCAATCTTGTTATTCTGCATTCTTACCTTTCACATATACACATTTATATTTACTCTCTTTTCTTCTTTCTCCTCCTCTTCTTCTTCTTCTTCTTCTTCTTCTTCTTCTTCTTCTTCTTCTTCTTCTTTCTTTTCTTCTTATTTGCCTTCTCTTTCATCAGGAAAAGAACTTGAAAATGTAAGCGTCGTTGCCATGAATAACACTGCCGTACGAATAAGATTCACATTACCACCGCTCTAT
>NZ_JAACGG010000249.1:0-223 GCF_022810525.1 Candidatus Cardinium sp. cByotN1 | reverse complement strand
CCGGACACATAGCTTCCAGCACTCTAAAGTACTTTCATCGAGTCCTCAAGTTTCTTGATTACCGTTCATTAGAATTCAGAATGCTCTTGCCAAGATTTATTTCCTTCTTCTTCTTCTTCTTTTTCGTTTTCGTCTTCTTGTCTTCATAGCGTTTCTCATGAATGATACACTTTGCCAACATCTTCCGCTGACTAAAACATTCCGAACATTGACTGAAACTATC
>NZ_JAACGG010000248.1:0-392 GCF_022810525.1 Candidatus Cardinium sp. cByotN1 | reverse complement strand
GAAGAAGAAGAAGAAGGAGAGACATAGCTGAGTGACTATCGTGAAAGTATTCATTCCCATAGATTTCGATCGGGAAGGTCTTCGAATAGGGCTGGAAAAATTAGCCTCCGTTCGAATCCCATTATTGATGCAAAACTCTATTTCTGGGCATCCATCATTTGATGAACAGATAGATGAGATGGAAAAAATTTTTTTCCTCATATACATCACTGGATAAATGGCCAGAACAGCTAGAACCAGAAAAATTCCAACGACCATCTCATAGGTAATTCATGATGAACAAAGTAACCTCATGCCATTTAATGAACCAACGGAAGAGAAAAGTTCTGGACAATAATAGAAGCAACAACAAAAACAATAACAACATGTATTCCATGAACTTTTCTCGCTCT
>NZ_JAACGG010000247.1:0-382 GCF_022810525.1 Candidatus Cardinium sp. cByotN1 | reverse complement strand
ACAAGCGGAGGAAGCCAGACAAACTTCGCTCCAATGGTCTCATGTTGACTCAATCTTCTTCTTCTTCTTCTTCTTCTTCTTCTTCTTCTTCTTCTTCTTCTTCTTCTTCTTCTTCTCGAGCTCTAACAAGCACCTCGGAACATGCAATTCGACAAGTGCTCCATGATCAACACCAAAAGAATAACAACAAAAGTCGAGGATGAATGAATGAATGAATGAGCGATGATCGTTATTTTGGCAGAGAGAAGAGAAAGTGGTCAACATCCTCGGCTAATGGAGCTTGAGCATTACTATGCCAGTCCATTTGCTATCATAGAATCATGAGAGTAGCCATCATCTTCTTTCTCTTTTTTCCATGCGAGGAGAGAGAGAAAGAGAAAGA
>NZ_JAACGG010000246.1:0-709 GCF_022810525.1 Candidatus Cardinium sp. cByotN1 | reverse complement strand
TCTTTTTCTTTTTCTTCTTCCTCTTCTCTCCATCCAGCCTCCTCCTGATCACCCAAGTCTACACCACCAGCTCCTCCTTCATTTGCCGAAGCGCCAAAAAGTTAAGTATGTGTGTGTAGAGTTTATTAAATTCAGCCCTAAGTCAATCACCATCAGAATGGATATTTAGCCTATCTGATTGTTGGCCTGTCAGATTTCATTATTCCACCAAACAATGGCACAATCAATCTGGTGGAAGAGAGAGAGAGGATAAGAGTATCTAAAACACATTTATAATAGTGGGAATCATTGGGCACACATTGAGCAAGTGAATCTTCTTTTTTTCTCTCTTTCTTTCTACCCTAAATCACTGGATTCACTCACTTGATTCCTCTTGATCTGTCCAAGTGTCTCAAGTGTGAATCAAGTAGATTTTGTGGATTAATGTTGGACAAGAATCCAGTGTGCGTGTGTACCCATATTGAGAAAAAAAGCTCATACTCAGAGAATACTCATAATACAATCTGAAAACAGAAAAGAAAGAAGAGAATCTTTAAGAAGAATAAATCCAACTTACATAAGACTTTTTGGCCATGTAAACCAGGATTACAGGCCACCACCAATCCACCCGTCAATGGTGTCCTCTCAAGCCGATCACAATCTAGCCATATATGATCCGTCTCTACTCTCTCATGTTCCATCATGTACTATCTGTTTTGTTGCTGTTTAG
>NZ_JAACGG010000245.1:0-1202 GCF_022810525.1 Candidatus Cardinium sp. cByotN1 | reverse complement strand
AAACAAAAACATCACATGTGTAGTGGCGAGGTGGAGATCAAGTCTGAATGGAAAGCTACATACACACAACACACACAACCGAGAAAAGGATAAGGAGGGAGAAAAAAAGGAGGAGGGGGAAAGAATCAGGAGATGTACAAGCTGAGCAGGCGTTTGATGTGTGTGTGTGTGTTGCTGTGAGCAAGATAGCAGGTTTCCTTTTCACAGACTCGGCACCGTTAACCTACTGTGTGTGTATGTATTCACAACACAACAAATAAAAGAGCATCATCCAATACGATACATTATATAGGTTCAATGGGGATAAATAATGTGTGAGAGAAAAAAGTTGAGCATTTAAGTAGGCATATTTAAATGATTAGAAAGAGAGTGTAAGATGTTGATTGAAAAATTGTTAAACAGGCCAAACCCTTGTTATTTTCAATGCTACTCGAAGAGAGAGGGATGAGAGAGCGAGAGCGAAGAGAGAGAGAGGGAAAGAGAGGAGAAGGAGATAGAACCGGTGGAAGGGAAATATGTTGAGAAATATTCAATTTTGACTCTTTTTCTAACTGATTTAATAAGGTGGATCTGTCATTGGTAAGGTCGATGTGAAGGATCTCTCATTCGTTGGAACGTTAGAACGTTGATACGTGGCAGAACATTAACATATAGAAAATATTTCGACTAGTCACAAGAATGCAGGCATATGAAGTGTGTTTGTGTGTATTTTTGGGAGGTGATATCAATTGATAATTGGTAAGAGCTGTTGTATGAGAAGTAACAAGATCAACTCACAGTTAACAAGCATCAATTAGGTGTCTGTGAGAAAACAATTAATTTGTGTTTCGATTCTTGCCTCCCTATTTTTCCTCCTTCTTACCGTGAATACATGAGATAGGGAATAGAGGAAAGATGGAAGAGAAAAAAAGAAGAGCGTATCAAGATCATCATCTTAAGGATGTTGCTTTAGCCTGAAGATGCTGAGCCACTAAATGATGCTCTTGTGAGATTGATCTGAAAAGGACGGAATAGCCATCAAGGTTTCAACGCTTTTAAATACATCAAAAGCCTCTTTCAAAGATTTTTACTACTCAATTTGTTCTTTTTTTCCGTTGCAAGTGGAGTTTCAAGTCGAAGAAGTTATCATCTACTCTTTTTTCTTTTTTCTTCTTCTTCTCCTCCATCATCTTCAAGAGGAGTTACTCTTGAAATAAGAAAAT
>NZ_JAACGG010000244.1:0-702 GCF_022810525.1 Candidatus Cardinium sp. cByotN1 | reverse complement strand
GGAGGCTGTCGATGGTGCTAGTGTTGTAGGTATGAGAGGCTGAGGAGTGTTGCACCAGTATTACTGATACTCCAGTTTCCGGAACTGATAGAGAACAAGATTGTCTGCTCCAGTGTATCATGTTTTGTAGAGCCCGGTGATGAGGAGGCGAGATGAAAATGCGAGATTTCAAGCGCATTTCGTAATTGGCCAGTTTTGTGTTAGTGTGTATACAGGCTGATGATGAGAGGCATACCTTGCAGGCACTTTACATCTTGTTGAATTCATGAACTCATCGCCATTTCTAACTTTTCTCTCTCTCTCGCTTTTTTCTCCCTCTTCTTTCAACCACAGGATGACAAAGATCTAGTTCATGCATTCGTCCAAAATGATGGCTTGGCCTGCCTTATTAAAGTGGCCTCAGAAAACGATCAAAATTTTCTGTATTGTATGCTCAGAGGTAAGCAAATACCCTGTACTTAGCTGGGCCATCGTTTATATACTCGCCCATCTCTGCTCTTCTTGTTCTCTCTATCTCTCTCTCTTAATGAATTTTTGGGTGCTCATTCGATCTTCTCTCCATACCAGAAAGAAGAACCTTCCATTCTCCTCTGATTTACCTGCACCATTCTCATTCTTTATCGCTATCTTCCACCTTCGCCTTCGCCTTCTCCTTATTTTTCTTCATCATCATACTTATACACTTCTTCATCTTCTTCTTCT
>NZ_JAACGG010000243.1:0-553 GCF_022810525.1 Candidatus Cardinium sp. cByotN1 | reverse complement strand
GCTGCTAGAGAAAGCCTCTTTCAACCAAAAGATGCACACATACATATACACTTTTGAGCAAAAAAAGAGCAAATAAATGTTGTTCCTTTTTTTGTTGAGAGCCCGAGAGAAGAAAAAATAGTAGCTACCGAATGGTGTGTATATGGGTTTGAGAGAGAGAAGAGCGCGAAATAAAAAACGCTCATCCATGCTTGATTGTGTGCCCCAAGAGAGGAGAGAGAGGAAGAACTTGGACTTTGAAGAGGGCCAAAATTTGTCCATACACACACAATTTTTGGGCAATTGTGAGAGACAAGCATAGACATAAACAGTGGCAGTAGCATTTGGAAGGGTGCGGGGTTGGGTGGGGAGATTGGGGGTAAGGGTGGTGGTGGTGAGGGTGGGGATTTTGTCAATTCAGTGCACGTCTTGGGTCTTGCTTGGTCTATGGTTTAGACCTGATGGACACATACCGATTATGAGCTAGTTTACACTCCAATGGCAAGTGATTGACGGTGAATATGTGGCATTAAATGGCTGTTAGTAATATTGTGCGTGTATGTGAGTCCACTTC
>NZ_JAACGG010000242.1:0-218 GCF_022810525.1 Candidatus Cardinium sp. cByotN1 | reverse complement strand
AGAGGCTTTCTCTAGCAGCTTGTCACAACTTATTAGAAGCAAAAGCAAATGAATGATCCTGAAAAGTAGTTGTACTGTAGTCTCATTTTCCTTCCTCTTCTTCTTCTTCTTCTTCTTCTTCTTTTGCTGATCATTTGAGGCTGTTACTTGTCTCACTTCAAAATCTTAATGGAAAGTATAAAACTACTGACAATTGGCCATCCTCATCTGTGAGTGTT
>NZ_JAACGG010000025.1:0-13484 GCF_022810525.1 Candidatus Cardinium sp. cByotN1 | reverse complement strand
TTGCTTACTTTTTTATCAAGAAAAAAGTAACAACAAAAATTCATTTTCTACTAATTGAGTCAACGCAAACCAAAAAGTTGCTAAATATAATCGAAGAAAAACCACAGTCGTGAACGGATACCTAAAAACTTTGCAAAAGTTTGATTTCTTTTATCCACATAGTGTCACCATTAGGTGTTTCTAAATATTTAGGAATGAGTTTAAGTTTGGGATGTTGCATCATCGCCTTAAAGCACGCCATGCCTATTTCTCCATTCCCTAAGTTAGCATGTCGATCTTTTCTTGAACCAAGTGGTGTCATGGAGTCGTTAACATGTAGGGCATAGAGATGGTTTAGGCCAATGATTGACTCAAATTTAGCCAATGTATCTTCCCATTCGGCAAGTGTACGAATAGCATACCCTGCTGCAAAAACATGGCAGGTATCCATGCAAACCCCAATAGGTACTACCTCTTTGACTTTTTGGATGATATAGGCTAACTGTTCAAATGAATGACCAACCGTAGAGCCTTGACCTGCAGTAGTTTCTATAAGCAAGCGTAAAGAGTTCTCTTTTTGAAAAAGTGGTTCAAGTGCCCATAAGCTTTGCACGATTCTGTCTAAACAAGCAGTGGCATGATCACCCGTTGCAGCACCTGGGTGAAAGTTTAAATAACTGATCTTTAAAGCTAAACAACGTTCTATTTCCTCTACAAAGGCACTGCGGCTTTTGGTTAATAAGGCTTCTTGGTTGGAGCCCAGATTGATTAGGTAGCTAGCATGGCTCATAACCTGTTGCATAGAGGTAGTCTCCAGCGTATCATGCCAGCTACTCAGCTCTGCTTTGTTTAATGGTCTGCCGGCCCATTGGCGTTGGTTGCTCGTAAAAAGCTGTATGGTAGTAGCACCTATTGTAGCGCCATGCAGTAACGCTTTCTCAAGCCCCCCTTGAGTAGAAGTATGAGCGCCAATAAGTGATTTAGTTTGATGTATTGTTGTGGAAATTGCTACCATATACGTTTAAGGTTTTTCTATATTAGCATAGCAACCTATGGTTTTCTATCTAAATTACATGATTCACCTAATATAGACTATATTACTGGTTATTTAATTAAATCTTAAACGGAATGAACATAGAAAAAATATCATCAGGAGATGATTTTCCAAATGATCTGCATGTCATCATTGAAATTCCGATGCATCATGATCCTGTAAAGTATGAAATGGATAAGTCGTCTGGTACCTTATTTGTCGACAGGTTTATGTCAAGCCCTATGTATTATCCTTGTAACTATGGATTTGTACCCCATACTCGTTCTAACGATGGAGACCCAATTGATGTTTTAGTAGTAGCTACTTATCCTATTATACCTGGTGCAGTCATTAAAGCTAGACCTATTGGCGTATTGTTGATGGAAGATGAATCTGGTTTTGATGAAAAAATTATTGCCTTACCTATTAAAAAAGTAGCACCTGAGTTTGCACATATTGACCATATTGAGCAATTAAGCGCCCTTTTAAAAGGTCGCATTCTACACTTTTTTAGCCACTATAAAGACTTGGATAGTGGAAAATGGGTTAAAGTAAAAGGATTTGAAGGGCAAGAGAAGGCTATAGCACTTTTGACAGAAGCTGCGCAAAATGTTATAGGGTAGTTAGTCGGGTAGGTAATAGATTTCTTCTTGAAGATTATGAACGAAACATCCGACTTAGAACAAGACACTAATAACCTAGATAATACCGTGGCTTCCGTAGGGACTATGGAAGCCATGTATGAGCAGTGGTTTTTAGCATATGCTTCTTATGTAATTTTGGAGCGAGCCGTACCTGCTATAGAAGATGGTCTCAAACCTGTGCAGCGTCGGATTCTCCATGCCATGCAGCTAATTGATGATGGTCGTTATAATAAAGTAGCCAATATTGTAGGTCAAACCATGCAATACCATCCCCATGGCGATGCATCTATTACAGAAGCCATTGTAGTCATAGGGCAAAAAGAATTATTAATAGATACACAAGGGAATTGGGGAGATGTACGAACTGGAGATAGTGCAGCTGCAGCTCGTTATATAGAAGCCCGTCTTGCGCCCTTCGGCAAAGAAATTTTGTACAGCCCACAGATTACAACCTGGCAGCTAGCTTATGATGGCAGAAAAAAAGAGCCTCGTACCCTTCCGGTTAAATTTCCCCTATTGTTGGCCCAAGGCGTAGAGGGGATTGCGGTAGGACTAGCTACTAAAATTTTGCCCCATAATTTTATAGAGTTGATACAAGCCTCTATAGATTTACTTAAGGGTAATGCCATTAACCTTTTTCCAGATTTTGCAACAGGTGGTTTAGCAGATTGTAGTCATTACCAAGCAGGCAAAAGGGGAGGAAAAGTCCGGGTGCGTGCCCTTATACTAGTCCGAGATCAGCAAACATTGGTGATCACCCAAATCCCTTACGGAACAACGACTACTAGTTTAATTGAATCTATTCTAAAAGCACATGAAAAAGGCAAAATAAAAATTAAACATGTAGTGGACAACACTGCAGAAGATATTGAAATCCTGATTAACCTACTTCCTGGTCAATTAGCAGAAACCGTTATAGACGCACTGTATCTATTCACAGATTGTGAGGTAAGTTATGCACCTAATGCTTGTGTGATTCAGGATGACAAACCTGTTTTTGTAACCGTTCATGAGCTCTTAGCCTATACGGTAGACCGTACCACTGCTTTATTGGAACAGGAATTGCTTTTAGAGGAGCAGGCATTAAAAGAAAAAATATTTTTTGCCAGTTTGGAAAAAATTTTTATTCAAAACCGTATCTATAGGCAGATAGAGGATTGTCAAACCTGGGAAGATTTACTCATGACCATAGCAGACCATCTAAAGTCTTATGATTTTTATCGGCCGATTGTAGAAGCAGATTTGGTTCGTTTAACCGAGATTAAAATTAAACGCATTTCACAATACGATAGTCTCCGTGCACAGGAGACATTAATCCAGCTCCAAACCAACTTAGCTACTACCATACATCATTTACAGAACTTGAAAGATTATACCATAGCCTGGTATAGCGGTTTGCTTGAAAAATATGGAAAAGGTCGAGAAAGAAAGACAACCTTAACTAACTTTGATACTATTGAGCCACAGGATGTAACGGCAAAGGAGTATAAGCTCTATGTAAATCGTAAACAAGGTTTTATAGGTTATGGCCTTAAAGGAGAAGAATTTGTTGAACTTTGTTCAGATATAGATGATGTGATCGTAATAGGTAAAGATGGCCAATATGTTATTACTAAAATAGCAGATAAACTTTTTGTAGGGAAAGATATTATGCACGTTTCTGTTTATGATAAAAAAGATACAAGACGCTGCTATAATCTAATTTATGTGGATGGTGCCACCGGTATAGCCTTTGCCAAACGGTTTCAGATTATAAGTATGACACGTGATAAAACTTATGATCTCACCTTAGGTACACCGGGTTCTAGAGTAGTCTATTTAAGTTCACATCCTAATGGAGCTGCCGAAATCGTTACCATTTTACTCTCTCCTATTAGTAGAACAGCTAAAAAGAAGTTTGAATTTAACTTTGCTGATTTATCTATAAGAGGACGTGCTGCCAAAGGTAATATCTTAACCAAGCATGCTATTTATAAGGTTCAACCGAAAGCACAGGGGCTTTCTACCCTAGCTGCCGTGGAGCTTTGGTACGATTCTGCTACTGGTAGCATAGCCCCTAAGGGCAAAGGGCAATTATTAGGTCTTTTTGGCCCAACAGATAAAATATTGGTAGTCTTTAAAGAAGGTAAGTATCTTGTAACCACTTATCCGTTGCCTTTTCGACTAATCCCGGATCGGATTGTCCTTATAGAGCGATTAAAAGATTCACATGTGCTTTCAGTGGTTTATTACAACAGTGTAGTGCAAAACTATTTTGTAAAGCGCTTTGTGGTAGATGTACGGGTTTTGGATAAGAAATATAATATATTCTTTTCAGAATCAAATAATTGCGTCTTAAAAATAGTTACTTCTTTTCTAGCACCCAAATTACAATTGCACTATTTGGTGGATACGACTAATAAAGATAAACGATCAATTATGTATGATTTAGAAAAAGTGGCTGTTAAGACTACTAAGGCTAAGGGTACTCTACTTTCTAGAAGCAAAATTACACAAGTAGATTTATGGAATGAATAATTTTTTTTCTTGGTAAGAATAGCTTAAAATTGGGTTATTTTTAGCATCAACTATTCATATACTAGGCTTGTTGCTTTTATAACTTAGCTGTTTAGTCTCAAGTCATTGTGCTATGCGATTAAATCATTTTAACTGCCATCTAAAAAGTGATATGAAAAATACTGTACAAAAAATTATAAGTGTAATGGCATTATCAGCCAGCTTGCTAAGTTATACATCAGCCTTCGCTATAGCACCCGATTCTGACCAGGTAGTGAGTGGTAGAGAGAATCTTTCGTGGTCTATTGGTGTAAAAACACTTACTAAAGGTTGTTTTCAAGTTCTTGTACACCGTTCTGCTAGTGGTGTAGAGCTGGCTATCGATATTTTTGTAGGTTTGAAACTGTCTGATAAAGTATCCATGCAAAGTGGTTTGATCTGTGGTTACAACGATTTGTATACAGCAGGTTATGATGCCTGGAAAAGGGAGGTAATGGATGGTTGGTCTCTTGTTCATAAGCCACCTACAAAAACTAAATCCACAGTATTGTTAGACGTAGATAAAGTTACATTTTATGCCATTAGTATTCCGTTATCTATTCGCTGGTATCCAGGCAGCGGTCGGCAATTTGCATTACATGGGGGACCTCGTTTGATGATACCTATATCTAAAGTAGAACAAATTTGCTGTGGGTATTTCATCCTTGATCAGAATAGTACCTTTTGGGATCAGTTTGTAGATTTTATTCACGGTAAATCAAAGAATAAAGCATCTAACAAGTCGCTTAATGAGATTGCACTTCCATCTTATTTAACCTTTGACTTTGGATTTGATTACACATTTAAATCTGGGTTTATAATAGGTATGAATGGGTTAGGTACTCAAATAGGCTATGATTTTACGCACCTGTTTACTAAACAGGCACTGGCTATGCCGGTCGATAATTAGTAATTAAAAAGCTTTGTTGTATCCATTCAGTATTATAGTGGAGCTACACAAAAAATGCCCTCAGTAAAATAGTTGTTTGCTGCAACTCTTTACAGAGGACTTGATTTTTTGTCCATTTTTTGATCAATCGAAAGGGGAATTAAAAATTTTTTTACCAATATCTTGAAGAAATATGCTTTTGTTTTTGTAAAAAGTTTTATTTTGATTCAAAAGAGGAAATGGTGGTTGCTCAAAAGCTTCATTTAATTGAAGTTTTTTTCTTTGCATAACTTTTGCTGTAGTTGTCAGCTAAAAAAACAGTTTAATGGTGACGAAAATACAAATTTCTGTGATGCTTGTTGCATTATGCACATTTTTTGTAGCTCATCATTCGGCTTTTCCTATAATGCCTTCCACTACTTCAGTGGAACAACCCGTACAAAAGAATGATTTTTTTGGTAAACAAGCCAAGTTTTTCTTGCCTTTTGGCATAAAAGCTTGGGCAAAAGTAGATAAAAAAGTTATTCAGAACCGTTGGGCTCTTGGTGGTGAAATAGCTATTGGTCCTGTTATGGAATGGCATCCTTTCAATGGAATAGGTATTCAAATAGGATTGCTTTATAGCTATAACGCCTTTTTTACGGTATGTTTTTCACTTGACCGTAAAAGATTTTTGGATACAAGTTTGTCCTCTTTTAGCGCACGTGTTCTAAATGCAATTGATGCTTTATCTACCAAAGGTGAAGGCTATATAGCCCATGGTGGTTTGGAGCATATAGCATTTCATGCAATAAGTATCCCCTTGTTTTTTGAGTTGTATCCAGAAAAAAGTCGCAGGTTGGTATGTTATGGAGGCCCTCGTTTCCTATTGACCTTGTCTAATCTAGCTATAAAAGAATTTTGCCCTGTCTATATTGATACGTCTAATATTAAAAAAATATTACTTGAAGCCTTGGAAAGAGCTAAAAATCTCGATCCTGATAGTATTACTACCCTTGATGCTATAACCAATATAGCTGAAGCTGGTCTATTGCAAATATATCGCTCTATTTTTAATCTTAATGTTCATCCTTATTCTCATCCTTATCCAGGCCAAAACCAACTTCTTCATAAAAAGCAACGCTATTGGGATATCGTTTGGGATTTTGGACTTGAGTTTAGAGCAAAATCTGGATTTGTAATAGGTATGAATGGGTTAGGGGTTGTACTGGGGTATCGCTATGTAAAATAATTTCTTCTCATTAACCAAAGTCATGCAGCTAGACGAACCCTATCTTGTAGATCTTGTGTTGCTTAGACCTACTATACATTATGATAGCAGAGGTTATTTTTTTGAAACCTACCATAAAGAAAAATATAAAGCAATGGGCTTAGATCTTTGTTTTATACAAGAAAATCAATCTTTATCTAAAAAAGGAACGGTTCGTGGCCTTCATTACCAGTTGATTCCTTATGCACAATCCAAATTGGTTCGTGTGGTAGATGGCGTTATATGGGATGTGGTAGTAGATTTGCGTAAGGGAATGGATACTTTTGGTAAATGGCAAGGATTTTTACTTTCTTCAGAAAATCAACATCAAATTTTTATTCCTAAGGGTTTTGCCCATGGCTTTATAGCGTTAAGTAACCAAGCTATAGTGGCTTATAAGTGCGATGCATACCATTGCCCAAATGCAGAACAAGGTATTCATTTTCAAGATCCTACATTAAATATTCCTTGGGAAGATTATGGTAACCCTCAAATTATTTCAGCAAAAGATGCCGCATGGCCTCTTTTCCAAAAGGCAGTCTTTAATTTCTAAATATTTATGTGAACAATAGCCTTCTTGTGAAACCCTACTTCTATTGCTAATTTGCACATCGAGCTAATCTTTAAAGTTTCGCGTATATCTAATTAGGAGCTGGTTTTGCAAGCAGTCTATTATTGATTATAAATTTGTTTTTAAAAACTGTTTGTTAAAACATTAAAAAATACTTGCAAAACTCAATTTATATTTATAAAATAACATTTTTTATTACAAAGCAACTACCAGCGTTTTTTGTATGTATAAATTTAAGGCAGCTATACAAGGCTATTGATCCTAAATACGGAATGGTTATGAATCTGCTAGTTTTAGTACAAGATAAATTGCAATCTATATTACATGGTGTAATTTTAATATCTATCGTTACTTGTAGTAAAGTGCCCTTTGTACTTTCTGTTCGTAAGCGTACGCAAGAGGCTGAAAATAGGTCATCTAAGCCTAATAAGCAAGCTAGCGTTTGCCGTTCTAAAACATCATCTCGCTATCTTGGTAACGAGCTTCATTGGGCCGTTATCCATTGTGATGCACATGGTGTTGAAAGGGTATTCCAATATAAGTCAGTAAACCGCATCAAGCGTGTACTGAAACAAAATGACAGTTGGGGAGTCCCCCCTGTATATTGGTGTTTAAATACTAATAATGTTTTAGATAAGCAACACCCGGCTCGAGGAAAAAACTATTTATCTATATTCGAGCATTTTTTAGATAATCCTCATTTTAATCTTTTTATACGAGATAAATTCGATAGAAACCTGCTCCATTGGATAGTTATTAATAAAAATCTAGAAGCGCTGCAACTGATATTGGCTCAGTTTATAACTAACCATTCAGCCAAACTCAAGAAGCTAATCAAAAAGGACTCGTTTGGTTATCCTCCTTTACATTATCTAGTTGTAGATCATTTAGATACTTGGACTAAAGCACATTCAGCTATACTGAAATATTTTTTAGAGCATGATTTAGGTGATGTTAATGCAAAAGATGCTGAATATTTACCTTTGTTATATTGGTTAATTTACTATAACCAGTCAAAGCTTGCAGCAATAGTATTAGCATCTCAGCAGCTAGAAACATTTAGAGCGTTTATCTCTAACGCACTTGACCAATCTTGCAGCCCTCGCTTTGGCCGTAGCCATAGACCTTTGACCTTAAAACAGTTATTGGCCTCTGTAAAGGCAATTTTAGAGGTGTCTGTAAAGTTTTTAAAAACTGCTGATCAAGTAGATACAGATGTAATTAATACAAAAAAAATGTTATTAAACAGATATTTTGGTGTGGATGTATGCAATCAACCCATTAACGGGGTGTTAGATATACTCAAGTTAATCTTAGAATCATATAAGTTTGAAAAAGCAATCAAGCGCTTACAACAAAACCCATTATTGGATGAACTTAAAGAAGACATAGAGGATATCTCAAAAATATTTGACTGTCCAATTTATAACGCTGAGCAAGGAAACGGACTGATATTAGACTCAAAGCCAGTTGATGAACAAAAAGTAAAAGATTTTATAAAAGAAACCTACAAAAAATATAAATCGCTAGAGGGGTATCTGCTCCAAGTGTAACTATTTTAGAAGGGGGGGGGAGTCTACTTCTGCCACAGTAGTGAATAAATGTCCTAAAGGAGCCATGCTTTAAACGCTATATAAGTCTTATGACCCTTAGGACATCGTATCTGTTCCTGACACTGGTAAAAAATGAATTTTTGTTGTTACTTTTTTCTTGATAAAAAAGTAACCAAAAAATCAAGCGCTGATGAAAAAAGTGGCTGAAAGCTTCGTTTACAGCTGGAAAAACAGGAGCCTACCTGTAATCCATCTCGGCAATTGTTTTTCTTTTCATCTGTAAACTGCGCTTTCTGATTGCACTTTTTTCAAAGGGCGCGTTTTTTTCCTAGCATAAGCCATAGTGGTGAACGGAAACTAGGACATTACTACTTAGGTTTTATCCTTACAGCTTCGATTCCTTGTTTCATAAAATCGATGCACCCACCATCCTATAGCGCAACCAACCATGGCACCAAATAAAATATCTGATGGATAGTGCACCCCACCATATATTCGACCATACGAAACAATAGTAGCCCATATAAAAAATAACCAGCTAAAGCGATATATAGTTTTAAAAGTTCGCCAAAAAAGCATTGCAAAGGCATATGTATTGCTCGCGTGAGATGATGGAAAACCATATATGCCTTTATAGCTACCTAACAGATGGATCTCTGTAATCGGCATCACATAGCAAGGTCGGTATTTTGCAAAAAATGGTTTGAGCCATGTAGCAGAAGATTGATCTGAAATAACAATCGTGAAGATAAAAAGTAGCACAGCATCCCACCCCAATCTTTTTTTAATAAAAAATATGAGCCAGATATATAGGGGAGTCCAAAAAAAAGAATTAGTTACCAATAAAAAAATAATATCCATAACTGGATGATGAAACTGGTTTAGTATAAGAAACCATGTTTGGTCAAACCTATTGAGCATGGTTAACATCATCAGTAGCTAACAGATAGGGTCGTCTTGTTTTAGTTCTAGCCAGCGTTTCTTGTTGCATCCAGGCTTGAATAGCTTTATGATTACCAGAGCATAACACATCTGGAACCTTTTTACCCTCAAAATTATAAGGTCGTGTATAAGCAGGTGGTGCTACCAATCCATCTTGAAAAGAGTCCGTTAGTGCAGAAGAAGCATCTGATATAACACCTGGTATGACTCGCACCATAGCATCCGCCAAGACCAGTGCAGGCAATTCACCTCCAGAAAGCACATAGTCACCAATACTAATTTCTAGCGTAATAAAGTGCTCACGTATCCGCTCATCTATTCCTTTATAGTGGCCACATAATAATATCAAATGCTGCTTAAGGGAACATTTATTCACAAGATCTTGTTCTAGTGGCAGGCCATCTGGGGCCATATAAATAACTTCATCGTAGACTCTTTCTTTTTGAAGTGCTTTGATGCAATTGGCAATTGGTTCTGCCATTAATAACATACCAGCTGTTCCACCATAGGGGTGATCGTCAATTTTACCATGTTTGTAGGGGGTATAATCACGTAAGTTATGTATGCATACCGAAAGGTATTGCTGTTTTATAGCTTTTTGAAAAATAAAATGTCTAAGTGGACTCTCAAACCACTGTGGACAACAAGTGATAATATCTAGCCGCATCCAAGTAACAGAAATGCTTTGTTAAACATAGCTATGTAAAAATATGTAGCGAGGAGGGGAGTTGAACCCCTGACCTTCGGGTTATGAATCCGACGCTCTAAACCGCCTGAGCTACCTCGCCCTAGATTACCTTTATTAAGTTCTATAGGTATAGTAGTTAAATTGTTTCTATATTTAGGGTAAATTTAGGCACAAATTTATAAAAATGAGCAATATTGGTATTAAAAAAATTGACAAACTACTATTACGTACGTTTGTAACTACTTTTATACTATTACTTATGTTGGTATTATTTGTAATGGTCATACAAACTTTTTTCGCCGTATTTAGCCATATTGCAGGTAAAGGATTGGGCATCCGGATTTACTCAAAGTTGTTGTTTTACTTATGTTTAAATATAGTCCCTGATGCTTTTCCCGTTGCGATTCTCATGACCTCTCTTATTGTTTTTGGTAATTTTTCTGAAAGCTGTGAATTAACAGCCATGCGTTCTGTAGGCTTTTCTTTACAACGTACCCTACGGTTGCCTTTTATTTTTATTCTTGTTTTAAGCAGTACGCTCTTTTATTTTCAACATTACATTTACCCAAATAGTAAACAGAAAATTTTTGCTTTAGTAAGTGATATTTGGAAAAAAAAATCTGCTTTGTTTATTCAACAAGGTATTTTTTGTAACAATATACCAGGATATAGTATTCGAGTAGATAAAAAATCAACTGATAATGAGTCTATGGAAGGTATTATTGTATATGATTATACTAAAAAGTATGGAACCGTTTCTATAATAACTGCAGCGCAAGGTAGGCTCTACACTACGCCAGATGAAGGCTATTTGGTCATGGAATTGACCAATGGGCATAATTATGTAGAACCTTTACCTGCTAAACATGATGATGCTACGTCTGACCAAAAACCATCTTTTTATAGAAATAGTTTTTCAAGCCAAAAACTAAGGATTAGTTTAGAGGCACTTAAGCTTGGTAAAACAAACGCTAAATACGCTCTTGAGCCAAGAACAAGAACTCGCCCACAGCTAAAAAAAATGATTGAAGAAAGGGTGCAAGGGTTAGTAGATTATCGTAAAAATAGTCAAAACTTCCTGGTTCAAGAAGCTATTCATTACTATGGGATAGAGCCATCGAGCCTACCATTGAATCATGGTAAAATCGAGGGATTAGCATCAACGCTTCAAACAACTAACCAAGATGCTGATTTTATTTTACTTAGAGATCGGCTTGTAGAAAAAAAAATTAATTCAGGTATAGAGTCCCCTACCCAACCGCATGACTATACCTTACAACGGGTTGTTCAGGATGCATTGTATCATGTAAAGAAAAGAAAACAAGCCTTAATCCATCAAATAAACGATGAAAATATAGTTCAGGCAGATCTCAATGACGCTTTATACCAGCAGGAGCATCGTTGTGCCATTGCCGTACGATGTGTGATTATGTTTTTACTAGCAGCTCCTTTAGGTTGTATTATTAGACGAGGTGGTTTTGGCATATCTGTAATCATTAGCTCTTTTTTTATATTGCTAGAGTATATTCTTTCTATATTTGGCAGGGATTACGCTATGTCAGGTGCCATCTCCACTTTTATGGGCGCTTGGCTGCCTAACTTTATGCTATTGCCTTTTTGTTGCTTTTTTTTGGTAAAGGCCGAGCAAGGAAGAGGACTATGGTCAACCGATTGGTACGTTTTTTATATAAAATTTAAAAACAAGATTAAGCGAAAAACTACTACAACACTAAGGTCATAAATTGAATTTATTACTTTTAATAAAAGTACACTTAACAATATTAATACAACATATGCGCAATTACTTGACAGTTATATTGGCAAATTTGATCTAAAATAGTACTTTTTTGTGTTGCTTGCCGTCATGTATATTGTGCACATGGAAGAGCATACAGAAAAACATCAAGGAAAAATAGTTGAGGCAGCTATTAAAGAAACGGGTTACCAAATGAAGGCAGTAGCTAGGGAGTTAAATATTGCCCGTAACACCCTTTATATTAGATTAAAGGAAGCTCAGTTAGAAGATTCATTTATTATAAATGTTAGTAATATCATACACTACGATTTCTCTAAAGTCTTTCCGGAAGTATATGAACGAGCTAAAGCTAAGGTGAAAAATAAGCCTGAGCGTTTCTATTCAGATCAGCCTGATCAGTCTGGCTCATCTGATGAATTTCCTCAGTTACCATACTATGAGCATGTATATAAAAATCCATATTTTATTGAATACAACTTATTAATTCGAAAATATGTCAGACTGATGGAGGATTACCGTACCTTGTTGAAAATTTTAACTGCTATAGCCAATAACAATGAATTAATAGGTGTTAAAAAAGAAATTACGGAGTTTTTAGAAAATGAAAAAAAAGAAGACTAAATACAAAAGTTTCTTTTCATAAAAGTGTTTAGTTCTTCCCTAAAGTAGCAAATCTTACTATCTTAAGCATAGATTACAATTTTATTATCCTACTTGAGTAAATCCATTGCTAGGACAATCAAGTCAACGTATCATTATTTATTTAACTATTACATTCACCTACTTTAAATTAAGTATAGATTCGCATTCAGTACTGTGGTAGGGTTATCTACCCTAAAAAAGGCATCTGCCTTAACTTTTATCCAGGCCTTGATTTTTGATCTAAAAGTAGTTTGAAAAAATTTTTACCAATGCTGTGAACAGATACGGTATTTTTTTGTTTTGCTTGCAGCTATTTATATTGCAGTTATGGAACAACACAAAGGAAAAATAGTAGAAGAAGCCATTAAAAAGAGCGGCTTTCGAATGAAAGCATTGGCTAATAAGCTAGGTATTGCCCGAAATACCCTTTATACTCGGCTAAAGGAAGCTGATATAAAAGATTCATTTATTCTAGCTATTGGTAGGATTATACACTATGATTTTTCTAATGATTTTCCAGGTATAGATCAAAAGAATGAAAATAAGTATAGGTTTCATGCTGAGGCCCCTGATTACGAGCTTCAAGAAAATAATTATAAGTTGAGCAGTGACTCTGCTGTTATAAAAGATCCTTATTTTGATAAACTACAAGAATTAAATAAAAAGTATCTGAATCTAATGGAAGATTATAACAAACTTTTGCAAATTTTAATTCTGCTAGCTAACGATAATGAATTAATCGGTATTAAGCAGGACATTGTAGGGTTTATAAAAAATATTCAGAGTCAGAAAGATTAAAGTAGTTGTATCCATGCAACGTATGCATGCAAGGCTATAGCAGTTCTAGGAAAAAGGCCTCTTGTAAAATAGTTGCGATGAGCAATCACCTATTAGAGCTAAAAAAACAGAACTCACCCGCTGAGTGGGTTCAAACAAGCTGTTTGTTTCCGTTCACGACTATGGCTTATGTTAGGGAAAAAACCCGCACTTTTTTCATCAGCGC
>NZ_JAACGG010000241.1:0-409 GCF_022810525.1 Candidatus Cardinium sp. cByotN1 | reverse complement strand
GAGAGAGAGAGAGAGAGAGTTTAGTGAGAAATAGAAGTGATTTGGTGGTTTCAAATGTTGGCAAGCGGAATAGTAGTGAGGAGGAAAAAATTCCAGAATTCCAGACCAGCATCGAGGCGATGCTATCGATTTCATGAAAAAAAGCTTTCTAGTAAGATAGACACATATATGTTAGAATTTGACCAGTAGAATTCATAGGCTGACGCTTTAGTGTCGAGTAATTTGGCAATTTTCTGCTCTAATATGAGACCACCATAATGATGATCTGTGAGTATCATGAGTTATGAGTAGGAGATAGATTTCCATTTCATCATGGAAAGAACATATCACAAGCTATATCTTGCGAAGAAGTTGTTCGCGTCATTGAGTAGCTTCTCCTTCTCCTTCTCCTTCTTCCTCTTCTTCTTCT
>NZ_JAACGG010000240.1:0-275 GCF_022810525.1 Candidatus Cardinium sp. cByotN1 | reverse complement strand
GGGGCACAGCTATTGGCAGCTCGAGCCGCATCCCAAATGGACATAGTAGTAGAAGAGAAATAAGAGAAATAAGAGGTATCAGCAGAAGCGGCATGTAAACTGGTTTAACAACGTCTTCATCTTTTTTTCTCTCATGTCTTGTGGCCCTTCTTCTTCTTCTTCTTCTTCTTCTTCTTCTTTTTTTACTGGACCTTCATCAGCTCGGCTCATGTTGGCCTTAAGCACGTTCACGAGCCAACGGCTGTTAGAGAGAAAGGCTCACAAGTAGAGAAGAG
>NZ_JAACGG010000239.1:0-454 GCF_022810525.1 Candidatus Cardinium sp. cByotN1 | reverse complement strand
TGGCCTTCGAGTCCGTTTCTATGCTCGCTTGTTTTTTCTATTCTAATGAGATATGGAATACCTGCTCAACCAGGTATTTCGTGTTCTCATGAGTGCACTCTCTGAGGCTGACATTCCATGGAATCACCATTTCATGCTGTGTTTTTTTGAGCAGCAAGTCGCAAACTTATCTCCTTGGTGCACCTAATGGTTGGTAGTGTGCTTCTTCCTCTGCTTACAAATGGCAAGATTCAGTGGAAACTTCATACAGTTCACGTGAAATAAGAAAAAAAGAGGCTGAAAACGAGAGGGTGTATAGAAAGTGTCGCAACCTCTCTTGACGAGTGAACTCTGTTCACTCGTAATCTGATGCAGATTCAGACATGATGCTTGTGAAAAGTTGAAGATAAAAGAGCTGCTCCATCAAATAGAGATCCCAAGACGGACTCAACCCCTCTTCTTCTTCTCCTCCTCC
>NZ_JAACGG010000238.1:0-562 GCF_022810525.1 Candidatus Cardinium sp. cByotN1 | reverse complement strand
AAAGAGTCAAGATCATCACAGATTTGATTATTTTCTCTTTTTGAACGACCCTAGACTGATGATCTTATACCTTAATTTAATGCTGAAAGGTTCTTTAACTGGATTAAATGGACCAAATACGAAAGTTTCCCACCTCAATTTGTTCAGATGAGAATGTTTGATTTAATTTGGATGAAAGGATTGCCAATTGCAAATTCAGATCACGATCAATTGAGCTAACTTGAAGAGGGAAGACTTCACTTCAGATGTTGATGTTTTTTCATGAAAAGATCAACAAGAATTACAAAAATTACACAAGAACTGACAGCTCAGACCAGCAAAGAATCTTACTCGATAGTGGTGTATATACATCTCACCTAGATTATATTCTATTCCACAAAGTATGGTAATTTTCTTGCTCCATGATCATTTTAGAAGGTCAGCTATACATAAAATACTCGTCGGCAAAAAGTTCAGCATAATTGGCATCCTATTTTTTTAGATAGAATATGCAGTCATTTTTTCAATTAAAAAATTGTTGCAATTTGAATCCAATTCAAATTGATATTCGAGATGGAAACTT
>NZ_JAACGG010000237.1:0-735 GCF_022810525.1 Candidatus Cardinium sp. cByotN1 | reverse complement strand
AAAATAATCAAATCTGTGATGATCTTGACTCTTTGCCTTCTTCTTATTTTTCTTCTTCTTCTTCTTCTTCTTCTTCTTCTTCTTCTTCTTCTTCTTCTTCTTCTTCTTCTTCTTCTTCCTCCTCTTCCAATGTTTATACTTCTCCCCAAGATGGATTGTGTGACCATCTATATGACCTTCTATCCATGTTTCACACAATCGAAGATCGATCCTGAAGACCATTTTCAAATGGATCGAGAAAAAGTTTCTTTCTCTCTCTCTGCATTACGATTACATTCATCTCATTCTTGTGCTTGATTAAAAATTTATTTTGACTTGTGAAAAGATGATGACTTGGGGCATGATGAATGATCGTTCAACTAGAAACGTTTTCCGCTCCAGTGAGGCTAATGTTTCCAACTGAATCCATTTTAGAGATCATTCTTCATTTCTAATCAGTATGATCTTTTTCCACTAGACACTTTCCATTTCAGACTTTTCAGACTTTTCCCTGCGAAGAAGATCATTCAAGTTGAAACTTTCTCTCTGCTCAATGCTCCATGGAAGCTGCTCCATGCTATTTTGGGTTGATTATCTTGGAATACCATTATGATCAACCTGTATGTGAATCAAATATAATAACCAAGATCTTAAACGATAATCAGCAACCTGTTTTAAATATATTTCTAACTAACACTTTGTAAGTCTATCAAAATGTTTCCAAAAATATCATCAAAAATGTCCAAAAATTTTCAC
>NZ_JAACGG010000236.1:0-541 GCF_022810525.1 Candidatus Cardinium sp. cByotN1 | reverse complement strand
CTTTTTTCTTTTTTCTTTTTCTCTTTCATTTCTTCATCCATTCAGCTACACTTGTTCAGCAGCTAACCGGGCTGGAAGCGCACTCTCGACCATCTCTGTCAATGTCTTGGCCCCAATGGATCGACTGCATAAGGATGAAGTGATGCTACTTCGTGGAGAAGAGAAAATGGTTGGATTCTTATTACTTATTGTCCTCATTTTTCTTCTCATATCGCTGGTCGCATGTTTTGTATTCCTACGGCATAAAAGCCCAATGCTCGCTAGATTGGCCAAAGACCAGCATCGTGTACTGACCAATGAAGATACACCACACCATCAGCAGCTGCAACAACAGCATTCTCATCCTCAACAATCAAGCTTAGCAAGAGAAACTATCGTAGTTGCTCGTGGCGGCAATCAAGCGTCCAATTCATTCAGTTCAACAGTCCGTTTGACGGACAACTCGGATCGTGCTCTAATGGATTTGAATAGTCCACTACATGGAGCTGGTATGAATGATCCCATCATGTACAATAGTCATAGTAGTGCTGGTAGCTCAAGA
>NZ_JAACGG010000235.1:0-709 GCF_022810525.1 Candidatus Cardinium sp. cByotN1 | reverse complement strand
GTCATACAATATTTCCACCTTATCGTCGTCAATATCATCATCATTTACAGAAGCTATAAATTTCCAATCGATTGTGGGCATTTTCAACGGCAATAGGGCGGGCTAATGGCACTGAGATTCCTTTTTTTTCCCCGAGTTCCAAAGTTGTAACAAAAATTCAATGAGTATGGTTATAAATATATTCGTAAATATGATGATGTTGATTATTTTCGAATCTAGTTCATGTTCACTGATAATCTCAGCCGATTTTTGTTGTAGTTACATATTGGTTGTTAGGGCCTTTCCATGTCTCTCTCATCTCAATATTGTTCACCTAGTGGACCATTTTTGGGTTCATTTGGATCATTATCTCCTAGATTCATGATGAAAAAGAATTTTCTTAGTTCATCTTCCTATGATAGCATTCGAATCATATTCAGTTTCAAACTTGTAGTCTCAAACAATGTACACACTTGTGGCATTCTTTGAATGCTACTGTTGATCCATTTTCCTCAAAAATATGTCCTCAGTTACTCATTCTTCCGATACTTGTTGCGATTTTGGACTGGAATTTTATCCATTTTAAGCACAGATTGATTGTGAAAAGCTTTCAATTGCTACCTTCATTCCTATCATTCCAAATCAGAATTCAAATTCGAAGAAAAACTTTTATCTCTTCTTATCTCTTTCCTCTCAACTCTCATGCATTTTTTTCGATACTTGTATTGTA
>NZ_JAACGG010000234.1:0-212 GCF_022810525.1 Candidatus Cardinium sp. cByotN1 | reverse complement strand
GTAGCCCCAGTATATTCCTCTTTGTTACTTCTTTCTCTCTCCATCTTTCTTATATATATCCATCATCTTGTATTCTCATCTAATATCTTCTTCTTCTTCTTCTTTTTTCTCTCTTCTCTCTCCTCTCTTCATCTGTTTCTTTTTTCTCTCCTCAATCCTCTCTACATGGTACAGGTTACCACACAATTCAAAACTTATCGACCAATCATATT
>NZ_JAACGG010000233.1:0-1204 GCF_022810525.1 Candidatus Cardinium sp. cByotN1 | reverse complement strand
TCTCTCTCTCTCTCATGACTCCTATTCTCAATGGCCACCGAGTAACGGATCTTTTCTGCCTTATTGAAGAGGAGAACTGAAACCTCTAGAGTGCTAATAATTTTTTCATTCTCATTTGCTTCATAGTCATCACTTGTGTCTCATATATTTCAAGCCATCATACTGCTTCATGTGTGCCGGTTCATAACTTTTTTTTCGTCTATTCTGCCTCAATCGCACTCTAGAAAATAAGCTCATGTCAGTCTTTCATGATTCTGATTCTCTCTTTACTCAAAGATTTTTTTTCCTCTTTTCTCTCTCAAATCATCATCAGCCACGTAATTGTATTGTTATGAATGCTGTTGTTAAAGTTAGGTTAGGTGATGCTAAGTTAGGTTAAACATGGAATCTTACGTGATTTAAGGGCCAAATTAATCCACTTTCTTCGCTTCTCTACATCATCACGAGCCATCTTCTGATACTCGGAGATCGCTTCTTCTTCCATTCTCTTCATGCTCTTCTTCTTCTTCTTCTTCTTCTTCTTCTTCTTCTTCTTCTTCTTCTTCTTCTTCTTCTTCTTCTTCTTCTTCTTCTTCTTAACATCACATCTTTGCCCTAGAATTGAAGAATATGTCTCCTCTCTTTCTCCCTCAGCTTCTATAGTGTATTCCTCTTTGCTTTATTTTTTCAACCCACATCATTTCTCTTCTTCTTTCTCATCTACTCGCAAGTTCCGTGCAAAGATTAACGCGAGCTCATTGAATGATGATTGTAAGCCCATCATATTTTTGGAACTTTCACCTATCACACTCTTTCGAAACACGAAATCGAGGCTAACTTTACCTCTAAAACCTCATACCAAGATGCTTCCTTTTCCTTTCCTCCTATATATCTTGGACCGAAAAAGGGTACCCAAAACTCACACCATTGGTCCACAAACATGATGATTTAGAGAGTTGTAGATCATCTTTTTGTGTGTGAAGGGAATACTATTTCTCTATCAAATTCGATACACTATTTGTCAATGATTAAGAGAGTAAGAGAGAGGAGAGAATGAGGAAAATCTGTGATTGACTGGATGACGAAGAATCTCGAGTCAACTTTTATCATCAAGAGACACTATGAAACCTTTTTACTGGGTGAAGAAAAAATCCGATTATCAACAGAAAGAAAATTGGCTTGATAATTGAGTTGGACCATTGAGTGGGAAAGATTGAATCCTATT
>NZ_JAACGG010000232.1:0-541 GCF_022810525.1 Candidatus Cardinium sp. cByotN1 | reverse complement strand
CTCTCTCTCTCTCTCTCTCTCTCTCTCTCTCTTCCGATCCCTTCTTCTTCTTCTTCTTCTTCTTCTTCTTCTTCTTCTTCTTCTTCTTCTTCTTCTTCTTCTTCTTCTTCTTCTTCTTCCGTTTATCGAGTGACCCTAGCTAATCATGAAAAGAAAGAAAATATAGATAGAAGAAAATATTGTCTCTTCCTCATCTTCATAACATCCATTTCGAACTTTTTTTGGGTGTCTTGTTGATCGATTTATTGACGATAGAGAAGGAGATAGAACCATAGAATGGACAATCCTGAGATGTCATTTTTATGGAACAACTGAGAAGAGGATAGAGAGAGAAGACTGAGATGATCGAGAGAGGAAGATGAAAACAGAGAGAATAAGGATCGAGTACATAACTGGCAATCGATGTATAAAGAAAAAGAAAATGAAACCAAATAGAATAGAATGAAGAGAGAGAGAGAGAGAGAGAGAGAGAGAGAGAGAGAGAGATTGAAAGCGGAAGAGGACATATCATTAGGGGAAGGTCTCCGTGCATGTAGTGAGT
>NZ_JAACGG010000024.1:0-18147 GCF_022810525.1 Candidatus Cardinium sp. cByotN1 | reverse complement strand
TTTCCGCTCATCCAATGGCTTATGCTAGGAAAAATCGCGCCTTTTTTTTCATCAGCACTTGTTTTTTTGGCTACTTTTTGATCAAGCAAAAAGTAGCATTAAAAAATACATTTTTTACAAGTGTCATGAACAAATGCTTTGATCAAGTAAAAAGTAAATGTAACACCTTACCCATTCCCCAATAAAACCATCACCAGACTATGTGCAACAGAATAAGGAACAATTTGCAAAATCCGCATGGTTAACCCATTAAAAATCGTAAAAAACTGCTTCTCTTCAGCCATATTGTGTTTTAAACGCCCTATCCAAGTCATAGGCACCTCAGATCCACAATTTTGTGTAGCGATCAGATCAAATGGCATGGTTAAGGCAGATACCACTATACCCAATAGCGTACTAACCAACATATTAATCCAAACCCCATTGATATCTTTTGTAAATTCATAGGCCAATATACAGGCCGAAGCACTTACTATATTTCTTAAAAGAACAGGGGTAAAGATATCCATAACCTTTTCTTTTCGCTTCATTAAGGTCCCTTTATTAGCGGCAATTTCTTTTGCTTCGCTGTACACTGTTACAATGGTTTCTACCATGCCAGCCAAGAAACACTCCCATATGACCAATAAAGTAAAATTGTTGATCGTATAATAGCCAGTAGAACAGAGAAACAGCCATTGTGAAACACCAAATGCCAAGGCAGCTATAACCTGTCGGAGTGCATAAATATGGGCACCGGAAAAAAATAACTTAAAATTTCTAGTACGTATACATCTTTTAACAATGGAAGTATAGGATTCGCCTGTTTCTTGATAGACTACTTTTACAAATTGAGCAGGTGTAACCAGGTAAGCCACGATCATACAGGCCATACCATGTGCAAGTGGATCAATAAAAAAATGATATATAAGACTATTGTGCTGCATAATTTAATAGATTTAATAGATTGATAGACAATTCGCTGCAAAAGACTTTTAAAGCTACTTCCTGAATCCAAAGTAAAACACCAAGTGCGCAACTAGTAGACCCAATTTTCCGATGCAAAATCTGACTATCCATTGACCACTCTGGCAGGGCTACGTACAAAAAGAAAAAACGCCCCTTGTAAAATAGTTGCGATGAGCCATCACGTATTAGCGCCGATGATTAGAAAAACAGGTTGTTTGAACCCGCTGAGCGGGAGCATGCTGTTTTTCCAACTGTAAGAGGTTAATTTCAGCCAGTTTTTACTGAGGGGTTGATTTTTTATCTATTTTTTTACCAAGCAAAAATTCACTTTTCATCAACAGATAGGCTTTATAAAGGCTTATCTGACTGGTATTTTCGCTTGAGCACTACCATAATCAAAGAACCAAGCGTAAGCAACGAGTTAGTCAACAACAATGGCCTATCAGCAGTCATTGCCCCATAGATGGTCCAACTAACTGAAGCAACCGTTAGATTCAAAAGCATCAACATGGAGACGTCATTAACAGATTTTGTTCTATATGACTGTATAATCTGCGGAAGAATAGAGATAACGGCTGTAAATGAACCTATACATGCCACAATATCTAAAAAGGAAGTAGGATAAACATCCATCAAGACAACCTGAAAAATATTAAGTTTGTACCAGGAGCGGGGATCGAACCCGCATGGCCTAAGGCCACAAGATTTTAAGTCTTGCGTGTATACCAATTCCACCATCCTGGCTTGGTAAAAAATGAATTTTTAATGCTACTTTTTTCTTGATAAAAAAGTAGAGCCCTAAGTAAAAAGCTCCTAAAATCACCCGTTTATAACTGAAAAAACAGAACTAGGCCGCTTGGCGGGCTTCAAACAAACTGTTTTTTTAGCCATAAGCTAGTAATTGCCCATCGGAACTATTTTACAAGGGGGTTTTTTGCGTATAGCCCTACCACAGTGTTGAACAGATGGCTTGTAGCCCTACTAGGGTACTAAATGGATGCCTTTTTGCAATAAGGCAATAAACTAAAGTGTAATATACATTACTTTAAAACGAGCGAGAAACGGGACTCGAACCCGCGACCCCGACCTTGGCAAGGTCGTGCTCTACCAACTGAGCTATTCTCGCCTATAGGGTCTACACTAGACCAAATTTAGTTAAAGATTCTTTTTTTTCAAAATAGTTATCTGTTTTTGTGACTATTTATTAAAGTTTGTAACCATATTTTTGATTTCATTTAATTTTAATAAGGCTTCTACCGGCCAGAGTCTATCAATATCAATAGCCTCTAAAAAAGCTTTAAGGTCACTTAAACCTTTGTTTGGCTCATTTGGCTCAAAAAGTTTCAGCTGATATTGCTCCTTAGGCAGGGTTTCAATCTTTTCATCGACCTTACCTACTTTGCCACCTACTTGCGATAAATGAGCCAATATGGCGCTAGCTCTTGCTAAAATCATAGCCGGCATACCGGCCATTCGGGCTACATGAATACCAAAGCTATGCTCACTACCTCCCGGAACTAGTTTATGTAGAAATAGAATCTTTTGATCTATTTCCTGAACCGCTACATTAAAATTTTTAACCCTAGGGAGTTCTTTGGCCAATTCATTCAGCTCGTGGTAGTGGGTAGCAAAAAGTGTTTTAGCCCTATAGCGTAAATGGTTATGCAAGTATTCTACCAATGCCCAGGCAATAGAAATTCCGTCATAGGTACTGGTACCACGTCCTATCTCATCCATCAATACCAGGCTACGATCACTAAGATTATGCATAATACTGGCTGTTTCAGTCATCTCCATCATAAACGTAGATTCCCCTTGGGCCAAGTTATCAGATGCACCTACTCTTGTAAATATTTTATCTACCACACCAATTTGTGCCGAAGTGGCTGGTACAAAAGAACCCATTTGTGCCATTAATACGGTTAGGGCAACCTGCCGCAACAAGGCTGATTTGCCAGCCATATTAGGCCCCGTAATCACTATGATTTGTTGTGAAGATGGGTCTAAATAAATATCATTAGGGGTGTAGGCTTTGTCTACAGGCAAACGCTGCTCAATAACAGGATGTCGGTTACCTTTAAGATTCAGTAGCTTGCCATCATCTATTATAGGCTTGGTATACTGGTACTCAGTGGCCTGTTTGGCAAAAGAAAGATAAACATCCAATTGGGCAATATGTTTTGCATTTTCCTGAATAGGAGAAATATAGCTTATTGCTTCTGTTACTAATGCTTGATAAATTTGTTGCTCTAGCAGCTGTGCTTCTTCACCTGCATGTAACATCTCCTCTTCATACTGTTTTAAGTCTTCTGTGATATAGCGTTCTGCACCAGCTAAGGTTTGTTTGCGCATCCAATCTGCAGGCACTTTATTTTTATGGGCATTCGGTACTTCTAGGTAGTAACCAAATACGCGATTGTAAGCAACTTTTAAAGAAGGGATGTTGGTACGCTTGCTCTCCTTTTGTTGCAATTCAACCAAATAATTTTTACCATCGTAGATAATTTTATTTAAAGCATCCAACCGATCATTGACATGAGGCTGAATGATACCCCCTTGATGGGTCAGCATAGGAGGATCTTCCTGAAGGGTATGTTGAATACTTGCTACCAAACCATCACAGTGATGAAGCTGTTCTCTAAAGTTTTGCAATAAAGAGAAGCCAGTAGCCTGCAAGGCGGCTTGTATAGGTGCTACCTGCTCCAATGCTCTTTTTAGCGCCATCATCTCCCGTGGATTCACCCTGCCTACCGCTACCTTAGCTATAAGCCGCTCTAGATCACCTATCTGTTTCAAATGACTGACCAATAAAGCTGCCAAACCAGGATCTTCTACGAGATAGGCCACAATATCTAGCCGTTTTTGAATGCGTACTACTTCTTTAAGTGGAAACAATAGCCATTTTTTAAGCAAGCGTCCGCCCATTGGGGTAACCGTTCTATCTAGTATGTCAATAAGTGCCGTTCCGTCCACCTGCTGCGGCGCCATTAATTCTAAGGCTTTAACGGTAAATGGATCCAGCCAAACATACTGCTGTTCCTCTAGTCGGACTATCGAACGAATATGTGTGATTTTTTTATGTTCTGTTTCTGATAAATAATGCAAAATAACCCCAGCTGCTACAATACCTGCAGGGTAATCTGATACCCCAAACCCTTTTAGCGAATGGGTACCAAAATGGCTATTCAACAAACCATAGGCATAGTCAAACTGAAAAACCCAATCTTCCATTGCATAAGTATGCCTATTACTTTGCCCAAAATCATTCCATAAAGCTTCCTGTTTTTTATTAAAAACAATTTCCGATGGTGCCAAATGATGCATTACCTTTTGCAGGTAATCGGCATTGCCTTGCGTGACAAAGAATTCGCCGGTAGAAAGATCTAAAAAGGCCATGCCAAGTAGTGCTTTATCAAAAAAAATAGAGGCTAGGTAATTATTGGCTCGTGTATCTAAAACCGCTTCACTAAAAGACAGACCAGGCGTAACCAATTCTGTAACCCCCCTTTGTACAATACCCTTGGCTTGTTTGGGATCTTCTAACTGATCACAAATCGCTACCCGATAGCCCGCCTTTACCAATTTAGGCAGATAAAGATCTAGAGCATGATGAGGAAAACCAGCCAACTCCACACTAGTAGCCGATCCATTGGCTCGTTTGGTAAGGGTAATATCTAGCACCTTACTGGCCTTAACCGCATCTTCCAAAAAGGTCTCATAAAAATCACCTACTCGAAATAGCAACAATGCCTCAGGATATTTTGCTTTAATCGCAAAATATTGCCTCATTAATGGCGTTGGCTCAACTAATTTTGACATAGAAATAGAAAAAATATATTATAAACATTATCACTGAGATCAAGCTACCCAAAACCAAAATTTCAACTATAACTTACCTAAAAAAGCAAGGATAGTATGGGTGCAATTTAGTTTTTTTAGCACAAATTGCTTAATTTTGTCAAAAGGGCGCTTTTAAGATAAAGACACTTATAAGCTTACTCAAGATTAATATTTAGAAAAAAATATATTATGAAAAAACTTAATCTCAATCCTAAGCCATCTAGTTTGTTTGCAACAGGCATTATCATTTTGTCTCTATTGGTTGTGTTACAGGCCCGCAGTTGTAGAGGAACAGCCGGGCATAAAGCAAGGAACATGAGTAAAGAGATATTTGACAGAGATTTACAGAATAAAGTAGATGTTAGTATAGACGAAGATGAAAAAGGTCGAAGTCAAATCTTCGCTTGCGTAAAAGCAGGAAACCTTGACCATATAATCGCTATATTGGACCGCTTTATAAAAGATATGAAATCAGACTTCAAGCATGCAAATCCAGGTTTCCTAAATGCACGTGACCCAATACGTGGTACAACACTTCTTGAGGAGGCCATAATACGGAAAAGTCCGGAAATAATCCAGGTTTTTCTCAATTGTGCATACAATATAGGCGATAAGACCATCAAGCCTATAAAGATTGATACTGTACATCCAAGTTCAGGTAATACACCGCTACATTATGCCCTTGAAACAGAAAATAAGAATATAATAAAAGAGGTATTACAGGCAGTAATGCAAAAAAACCAAGATTTATTATCTGCACAAAATAAAGATGGAAATACAGTTCTGCATCTTGCAGCAGCAAAGCATAAGCTAGCAGATATCCAAGAGAAATTAACTGAAGTGCTTCCTCAGGATAAAATTTGGATAAAAAACAATAAAGGCCAAGACCCAGTAGATATCGCAATGGAAAATAATCAGACACATTTGATATCATTCCTCCCTAAAGCACCTCTAGAAAGATTAAAAGAAAAAAATAAGTATGGTCAAACACGTCTTCAGGTAGCTGCTCGTTTGCTTCTATTCAATGCATTTGAATCAATATGGCAAAGAATAAAAGCAGTGGACGAAGGTGAAGCTGTAAAGCAACTTTTTGAGAAAGATAAAAAAGATAAAGAAGGGAAGTCTGTATGGATGCACATCATAGTATCAGGACTTATGCGCCACTTTAACTATAAAGCTAACATTACAATGTTCGAGAAGGTCATAAAGTTGGTAAAAGATAGCTTAAGAGAAAAACAATGGGAATCTATATTAGACCATATTACTCATCTAGAAAATAAATTTATTATGGATAAAAATAGAATAAACAAAAAGTATGCTGATGAATTGCGTGGAATAGTAGTAAAGAACGCAAGAAATAATAGAAATATTATTTAGCAACCAGTAGCCACACTAATTTCCTCAATATATTAGACCTGCTATATGAACATCAAGAGCTATTGCTTACATAATAGCTCTTGATAAATATTTGTTAATCAGCTGCTAAATAATATTTTTCTATGTAATACTATCGTAGCACGCTAGCAAAAAAGAAACAACACCCTCTTCTGCATTCCGATCGGTAACCACCCTACACAGCTAACAAGCAAAACAAGGCTACCAGTTATTAGCCTGTTTACAAAGCCTATTTATTAATGAGCCATTTTTAGGAGAAGTGCAGTCGAGCAGGCAGCAATACGCTTTACCTATCCACGAAAGCCAAAACCTGAATTGGCAGATTCTTATAATCCTTATAAGATCGATAAGTAGCAATGATATTATTTTTTTGAAAAACTTGCTTAATCCATGCAAAAGATTTCGTTGATCCTGTAACAGGATAGCATCTTGTGCTGGTAGATAGTTAGGAATAGTTAAGCGCAAACAGCCTAATATAGGCTGTCATCTTTTGCATTTTATAACATATATGCCTAAAATAGGAGCTGAATACAAATAGAGCTATCTATTCTCGTATGTAACTAGTGTTATAGCATATGCTAACCAGGCTGCATTTGATTAAATTTCTTGAGCTATATGCCAGACAACATGGATACCAAACAGCCCAATCATGCTTTTCAAGATCTATATGGTTTTGATTATGTAGAAGTTTTGGGGGCAAGGACCCACAATTTAAAAAATATTGATGTTGTTTTTCCACGTAATCAACTGGTAATTATTACAGGTGTCAGTGGTAGTGGCAAATCCTCTTTAGCCTTTGATACCATAAATGCAGAGGGGCAAAGGCGATACAGGGAAAGTTTTAGTGCCTACGCGCGGGGTTTTTTGGGCAGCTTAACCAGACCAGAAGTAGATAAAATCAATGGGCTAAGTCCGGTTATTGCGATTGAACAGAAAACAACCAACCGAAATGCACGCTCTACGGTTGGAACTACTACAGAAATCTATGACTTTATGCGTTTGCTTTTTGCACGAATAGCCGACGCCTATGCCTACACTACGGGTAACAAAATGGTAACCCAAGATGAAGAGCAAATCCTTGCTCATCTATTACGCACCTTCTCCAGAAAAAGAGTTACCCTAATGGCTCCTGTTGTTAGAGGCAGAAAAGGCCATCATCAAGCATTGTTAAAACGTTTGATTAAGTTAGGTTTTAATAAAGTTAGAGTCGATGGTGCCATTATTGAATTCACAGATAGCCTAAAGCTGGCCCGCCATAAAAAACATGATATTGCTTTGATTATAGATCATATCTTAATAGATCTAAAAGAGCTAGATCGTATCAAAAATGGATTGCAACTGGCTATAGAATATGGCAAGGGAACATTATTAATAGTAGATCCTGAGCAAAAAGATCACTATTTTTCTACCTATTTAATGGATGAAGAAACCGGCCTAGCTTATGATGCACCAGAACCCAACCTTTTTTCTTTTAATACACCGTACGGCGCATGTGCTAGCTGCGATGGCTTGGGCGAAATTACCCAGATAGATGTCAACACGCTTATTCCAGATAAAAGCATCAGTATTCAAAATGGTGCGATTGTACCATTGGGGCCTTATAAAGTATCTTTATTATTCAAAAAGATAGCGGCTCTACTAAAGTTTTTTCAATGTCAAATTACCGATCCGGTTGAAACATTGCCTCCAGCTGTATTGAATTTGTTATTGTTTGGTAATATTACACCCTACCGCTCTGTGCTTATTGCAGATTGTGTTGAACCTTTTGAAGGCATTATTGCTGCGCTTATCAAACAACAAGAACGTGAAACAGCTACACGGAATGGTAGTCCAGAAGAAGGGTTTACTTACACAGCTATATGCCCAGATTGTCAAGGAACTAGACTAAACCCAATAGCTAGGTCTTTTAAAATTCAAGACAAAAGTATTACTGACTTGGTTGCAATGGACCTAGATGCCCTCAAAAAATGGTTTGCTGAGTTACCTACGTTCTTGACAGCAAAACAGCAAATCATTGCACATGAGATTATAAAAGAAATCTTAAAACGACTACAATTTTTAATAGATGTTGGCCTGCATTATGTACATCTTAATAGAAGCTTAAGTACCTTATCAGGGGGGGAAGCGCAACGCATTAGATTGGCCACACAAATAGGTACCCAATTATTGGGTGTGCTCTATATTCTTGATGAACCCAGTATTGGCTTACATCAACGCGACAATGGGCGCCTTATCAGCGCTTTAAAGGCACTTAGAGATATAGGCAATACGGTACTTGTAGTAGAGCATGACAAGGAGATTATGTTGGCAGCAGACTACTTGATTGAAATAGGGCCTCAAGCTGGTGCTTATGGAGGGGAAGTAGTTGCGGCGGGCCCCTTAGTCCATTTTTTAGCACAACCTAGCGTCACAGCTGAATTTTTAACCTCAAAAAAGCATTTTGCTTTTTCAGCCAATCGCAAAGCAGGAAATGGCAAAACTGTAACCATTACCGGATGTAGCGGAAATAACTTAAAAAATATCACTTTAACGATTCCATTAGGTTTAATGATTTGCGTAACAGGGGTTTCAGGAAGTGGCAAATCTTCTTTGATTCGTAAAACCCTCTTACCTGTTCTTAAAAAACATCTCTACAACAGTCAGGCTACACCATTACCTTATGGAGAAGCGGTTGGCTTAACGCACATTAATAAAGTTATAGAAGTTAGTCAGTCACCTATAGGCAGAACGCCCCGTTCTAACCCTAGTACCTATACCGGTATGTTTACTGATATACGTAACTTTTTTGCGATTTTGCCAGAAGCTAAAATTAGAGGCTATAAGCCAAGTAGATTCTCTTTTAATTTAAAAGAAGGTCGATGTAATACTTGTGAAGGAGCGGGTATTCAGCGTATAGAAATGGGTTTTCTACCAGAAGTATATGTAAAATGTGATAGTTGCAAGGGCAAACGATACAGTCGGGAAACCTTGGAGGTGCAGTACAAAGGTAAATCTATTGCCGATGTCTTAGATATGACGGTATCCAACGCGATTTCTTTTTTCGCAAGTCATCCATCTATATTGGTTAAACTCCGGACCTTAGAGCAAGTCGGACTAGGATACATTACCCTGGGGCAACATGCTACTACTTTATCAGGTGGAGAAGCACAAAGGGTCAAATTAGCGACAGAACTAGCCAAAAAAAGTACCGGAGATACACTATATATCCTAGATGAACCGAGTACCGGTTTGCACTTTCAAGATATTCTAGCTTTATTGTCCGTTCTAAAAAAATTAGTAGAGCAAGGTAATACCGTGCTAATTATAGAACACAATATGGATATTATAAAAGTAGCAGACCATGTCATTGATATTGGACCCGATGGCGGGCGAGATGGAGGCCATATAGTAGCGCAGGGTACGCCAGAAACTATTGCTATGGTAGCAGAGAGCCATACAGGTTATTGTTTAAAACAAGAATTAAACCTATAGTATTTTCTGCTAAACGCACTGTTTGCTTGCTATATTTTTAACACGTAAATTTATGGATCCATTCAGTCCTGCGCTAAGGCTATACACAAAAAGAAAAAAACGCTCCTTTATTATAACTTTTTTCGTACATGCTTGTTTCTCTTTCAGTTGCTGCTTACCTGGCCAAATATCTCCGAAAAGCTTTTATTGGCTTGTTTTTAGGCTTGTTATCGTGTAAAGACTTTAAAAATTGGGAGAGTAAATATGCCTCCCAGATAAACATTAAATTTGAGGTAGAAAAAAGTGAATTTAATCCGGAACTACCCAGAAACTTGCAGCGTCTTAAAATTGAAAAATTGTTTAAGGAAAAGGACCTAAAGTTTTCAGCATCAGACAATAATCAACTTGTTGACATTGAAATAAGCCATGATAGCGTTAGTATACCTTTAAATCCAAATGCCGATACCGTCAGCTTTAACCTAGCATCTAGGAGCACTAAGGATAAGACTATGTATTATCAGACAGTGACTATTCGCTATGAACGCAAAGCCTCCTTGATTTCTCCTGAAGCTGGTGGACTGCAAATACAATACTTTATTAAGGAGATACAATTGCATACTATGCCTAATAGTAACCCTATTTTTAAACGATTTAGCATCGAATCGGCCGTGCCATTGCAAATAGATACAAAAGAATCCAAAACTCATGTTACGTTATATTACTAAGCCCTTTTTTTACATAGTTTTTTCGGTTACCATTCCTCACTATTTAGTAGCTAATAATCAATTACTGCCAAATACCATTTGGCCAACTACTGGTTATGTTGGTGCAGATGTAGCCAAAACTTGTGTGGGTTGGTACCAAAAAACAGGTCTTGCGTATGAACTAAATGGGTCTATTGATTTTAGTCGTATTTTATTGGATCTGGACTATGGATTAGCAACAATCCAGCGTGACAGAAGGAAGCATAAAGGCTCTTTTGCTTCTGCTGATGGTAAATATTTTAGAATAGGTTTGGGGTATAATTTTTTAACACCAACTCCAGCACACAATCAATTTTTTATAGGATTCCGTTATGCTAAAAGTTTCTTTGATTTTCAGATAAAAAGTAATAAACTACAATGCAATCACGATTCAGCTGAAGATTGTTCTAAAACTAAAAAATGCAGAGAGGCACCTATTATTTTCCAAAATAGAAAAGATGCGGCAATAGCCCATTGGTGGGAAGTTGTAGCAGGGGGTAAAGTGGCTCTGATTAGCATACTATCTATTGGCTGTACAGCTCGCTATAAGTTTAACAAAAAAATAAAAAATAATTTATATATTTCTCCATTTGATATTCCAGGGTTTGGATTAGCAGAATTTGATCATGCTTTTGGCTATAGTGTATATCTTGCATTGCGTATTCCACTACAGAAAAGCAAAAACGCTGGTTATGAAAATACCAAGGGAAAAAGTGCAACTTAATTTTTTAATGCTAAAATCATTATGTATCTACTCAGCACTGCGGTAGCGCTTGATTTTTGGGTCACTTTTTGATCAAGCACAAAAATTTTTTTACTAAAGTTGTGAGTGGAAACAAAAATATTACACACTATTCTATCATGAAAAGATATGCCAAATACATTATAGGATTGTTGCTCATCATCCTTGCAGATCAAGGATCCAAGCTTTGGGCTTATAGCCACATGCAATTAGGTCTAGATCACCATATTAAAATTCTGGGTAATCTATTTAAGTTAACTTATGTTTTAAACTATGGCATGGCTTTTGGACTGCAGCTTGGCTTTAAATATGGTAAGCTTCTGATCACCCTTGTTCGTCTTTTTGCTTCACTCTATGTTGCCATTCATATTGTGCAATCATTAACTAAGCCAACTCATCCTCTTTGGACTTGGGGGTGGATAACTCTTTTAGGTGGTGCTATTGGCAATAGTATTGATAGCATTTTTTATGGTGTTTATTTGAACAATGCTCCTGCTGATGCCCCTATGAAGTGGTTCCATGGGCAGGTAATTGATATCATTCATATTGATTTTTGGTCTGGTCTTATTCCTAGTTGGGTACCCATTTGGGGAGGGCAAGAGATGTGCTTGCTGCCTATTTTCAATATAGCAGACTTAGCTATTTTTTTGGGATTAGCTTTTATTTTTTATTCTTTTAACGCATCAGCTGCATTAAAAACAAATGACCAACTAACTGACTTTATTGCATAAAAGTGGCTATATGAAGCAATTTTTAAAATATTTTTCTATTACATTTTTAATTATTCTTGCAGATCAAGCCTCCAAGCTTTGGGTCTATGCCAATATGGAGATGGGTATAGATGAGCAAATGAAACTTCTGGGAAATATTTTTAAGCTTACTTATACATTAAATCCTGGCATGGCTTTTAGTATCCATTTGGGTTTTAAGTATGGCAAGTTATTGATTACTATGTTTCGCTTTTCCGCTTCTTTATATATCTGTTGGTATATTATTCAATGTGTCAGAAAAAGTGCCCCTGCTGCTTGGATCTGGGGGTGGGCCTTGGTTCTGGGCGGTGCTATTGGCAATAGTATTGATAGCATTTTTTATGGTGTTTATTTGAATAATGCCCCTGCTGATGCCCCTATGAAGTGGTTCTATGGCCAGGTAATTGATATGTTGCATATTGATCTTTGGTCTGGGGTGCTGCCTAGTTGGTTACCTATTTGGGGAAATTACTATATATATTGCCTTCCTATCTTTAACATAGCTGATGTGGCTGTATCTGTAGGATTAATCATTGTTTCATGCACATTTTATCCAAAAACTGCTGCTAAACATTAAATATCTGTTCACGACACTGGTAAATAATGGGATCTGTTCACAACAGCGGTAAATAACGCATTGCTATCCCATTTTTTGCTTGATAAAAAAGTGTGCAAAAAACCAAACCCTCGGTAAAAAATGGCAGAAAGTGCCCATCATAAAACAAGCACCTCTTCAAGTGCCTAGAATGGGATTTTTGCCTATTATCCCTGTTTTTAAAGCTGGTGCAGCAGCTTGGACGGCTGATCAGGTCTATGCAATTCGAAGGGATATAGTTAATGATCAAAAGGTTCAGAGAAGTTGGGAAGAGCGTAACTATATAGACATCTTGAGGCACACTGTACCGCATATTCCTTTTTGGGGGGATGTCATACGTAGCGGTCGTGCATTCCACTTAATGATTCCAAAGGGGTATGGCTATGGCCAGCAAACGCGCTCTGTACAATTTATGGAGAAAAGGTAATAGGTAAAGGATGGTAAATGGATCTTTAAAAATGCCATAGGTAAAGTTAGAAAGAGCCTAACTAAACTGGGGGTAAGGAATCTATTTAAACCAGGAGGCGTTCTCAAAAATGGCTATTATGAAATCAATGGACTAAAGTTTAGTGAATACTATTACAATAAACTGTGGAGTACAGGAAAAGGTGCCCTATCGTTAATGGCCAAAGAAGTTTTAAAAGTAAGATCAAAAACTGCTGTACCAGACCTTGTGAAAAAGAGCTTTAGTAAATATGTTTATGGGGGTTGGGAAATGGTTTATAATCCAATCACTAAAGAAGTTTAGCATCTTAAGCCTATAAAGCCTAATAAATAATTATTATGAACAATTTCATTACTTTAATTAAGCATAGCTTAATGAGCAGAGAAGGAATTATTTTCATTGAGCAAGAAATAAAATTACTGTTTAATTTGATCGAAAAGACTAAATGTATGGAAGATGCAAAATTGTTATTTTCAAACTTAGAAGATATTTAATTTGTTTTAGCAAAAGCAATTTTTAGTGATGAAATTATAGCTACACCATTCTTAACAGATTTTGTTAGCGATTTCGATAGAATAGATGATTCTGATGTCAAAGAGCATTTATATAAAAGAATAAAATCCACTATGGGGTCTTTGTAAAAGATTTTACAAACATTTTGTAAACTGTTTGATCATATATGTTGTTAAGGGAAATGTTCAATAAACTGTGTCAAGAATCCCTCTCTATCTCAACTACTACACTTAAAGTCAATAAATAGCTATCAGCAACCAAAGTTGACAAGCAAACTTATAGCAGCTTAGCAAGATTGGCTCGTTTGGAAAACTATCATGGAATATGCAATCAACGAAAAGGAAAGAAACAAAATTTCAATAAGATAAAATGATGCGTAAGATAAATGCACTACCTATTGGCTACTCAGATGTTAAATCAGTGATTGAAACAGGTTATTACGTAGATAAAACACGATATGCACAAGAACTAATTGAAAAAAGAAATCCTATCTTCATAGCCAGACCTCGTAGATTTGGGAAGTCTCTCTTTATTAATACACTGGCTAACATATGTAACGGAGAAAGGGAAGTCTTTCAAAACTATTACATAGGTAGACCGGAAAACGGATATCAGTGGAAGAAATATCCGGTGATTAAATTAGACCTTTCACAGTTAACGAATGACACACCTGAAGAACTAAAAGAAGCCATCAAGAGAGCTTTAAAAAAAATAGCATTGCTATATGAATTAGAAATAGAGGACTATACAGTTAAGGATACTTTGCAGGATTTAATCATGAAATTAATGAATGTGAAACGTACCAGTTCAAGTAGTAAAATCATATCATATGATTATGAATCTAAAATAGTAGTACTTATAGATGAATACGATGCACCTATTGTTAATCTAACCAAAGATTCTGACCTAGAAAAAGCCAATATCAAAGTCATGAAAGATTTTTTTATGACTTTGAAGTCACTAAATGAACACTTTCAACTCACTTTTATCACTGGCGTAAGCAAATTTAGTTTATCGGATGTTTTTTCAAGGGCCAATCATTTAAAAGATATTACCATTGATGCATCTGCTGATGCCATGTTTGGCTATACCGAGCAAGAAATTATAACCATATTCTCAAAAAACTTAGAAGATATTGTTAACAAATGGAGTATAAAAGAAAATAAAAAGATAACTGAATCAGAAGTAATAGGCGAGATTACAACTTATTATAATGGATATAAGTTTTATGAAGATGGAGCAAGTGTATACAACCCCTGGTCTACGCTAAGATTTCTAGACTCTGGCAAACTAGCCAACTACTGGTACGAATCAGGTAGTCCAAGCTTACTGATTAATCAGATGTTGTCAGATCCTGATCGGTTTGACCTTAACATGGATAATCTCCAAATAGAAGCTACCAGAGAGGACCTCATGTATACAGAAAGTAGAAATGAGATTAGTTTAAAGTCGCTGATGTTTCAAACCGGATATCTAACCATTGACAGTTATGATGACGCTACCAATCTATACACTTTAAAATTTCCTAATAAAGAAATAGAAGAATCTTTTCAAAAAAGTATACAATCTAGTTTAGAAAAAAGTGTAAAAGATTACTTTATACAAGAACGAGATAAAATTAGAAAAGCACTGTCCAATAAAAAAATCAGCTCATTTATAGATAGTATCAATACCGCTTTTGCCACGCTTCCTTACTATATCGATACCAAGCAAGAAAAACAATACCACAGCAATTTACATATGCTGCTGCAAGGGTTAGGATTTCTAGGCGGTAGGAGAATGCAAATGTATAGCGAATCACCCTCCAGTAAAGGCAGATCAGATATCGTTTTAGAATTAGAATCAGCCATCTACATTATAGAAATCAAGTATAAATCCAGCGGAAAAGCAGCCTTAGAACAAATTAAAGCAAACGGGTATTATAAGCCTTACTTACTCAGACAAAAAGCCATTATACTATTAGGCATTAACTTCAATGAAGAAACCAGAATGATAGATAATTGGGAGTACGAAGTACATGAAGAACACTTAGAAGAGTAAAATATATTTGGTTATCAATTATATAAAGGAGAAACTGTTCTAAAAGAAAGAGTCTAACCAAACAGGGGAATCCTAAACAACTTGGTCCAATCGGAGATTCAACGGGTAGGTCCATTTTATATAAACCAGAAGGTTGGATTACGAAAGTTTCGAAAAAAAATAAGGGAACTAAAATTCTAAATCCGAACGTTAAGAACGGAAGTGATTATATTAGATTTAGTCCCAAAAATCCGGATGCTAGAGCACCAGCAGGGCAACAATACAATTACTTTGAACGTTATAAAAATGGAAAAGTGTTAACCAAGGATGGTCAATGGGTTAATCCCGCAACACATCCAAATAAGCAAGATTTTCATATACCGCAAGATATGTTTGAAGAATTGAAACTATCATTAGAATTGGATTAAAAAATGACTTCTAAATATCTTTGGATTAGTAATATTCTTGTGGGAGTCGAACCCTTAAGTGACCCAATACATGAATTTTCTAAATATCAATGGAATAATTTATATCAATACTATACTAATTTTTTAGATTATATAGGTACATCATTGTATGATAAAGTTGATTGGATAAATTTTTTAGATCATTACGCTCGTAAGCTTAACTTCTACGAAGTATCCATAGAAAAACTAAGAGAGTTAAACGTTGTATTAGACCCCTTTTACGAGAAATGTTTTGACCTATCTGATTTTGAAGTTATTCGTCGTCCAGAATGGGATACCATGATACCTATTGCGAAAGAATGTGTGCGTCTTTTGGAAAAGGAAAAAGAAAAAGGAGATGGCGATATGGTACTGTCGGATAAAGATTTCGATTGATTTCTTATAAGGAATGAGGATCAACTAGATTCAATCCATGAGTACTAACGTGTAATAGTTAAAATTTCATCTAACAAACTTACAAGCCACTTTCCAGTCTACTGAATGACTGCAGTGATTGCACCTAGCGCATGGCAGGGGGATGGTTTTTAAGCGATAGCCCAAACATCTTCTACTAGATAAGCCTGTTTTATTCTTAAAATCGATTATTAAGTTTCTTGTAATAGATCCATAGTATAAATTTTTGTTATGGTTTTATTGTTATTTAGGGTCATTTTAGCCTATTTTGGGTAGACCATTCCTCTAGATGCCTTGTAAAAAAGGAAAAAAGAAATTCAATAAGATAAACTTATGCGTAAGATAAATGCACTACCTATTGGTTATTCAGACGTTACATCGGTCATTGAAACAGGCTACTACGTAGATAAAACGCGATATGCACAAGAGTTAATAGAAAAGAGAAATCCTATTTTTATAGCCCGCCCTAGGAGATTTGGCAAATCGCTATTTATTAATACACTAGCGACTATATGTAGCGGAGAGAAAGAAATTTTTAAAGATTGCTATATAGGTAAACCAGAAAATGGGTATACATGGAAGAAATATCCCGTTATTAAGCTAGACAACTCTAGATTAACCAATAAATCAGCAGAATTATTACAATTATCTTTAGAAGACTTACTTATACAGACTGCTTCAATATACCAGTTGAGGCTTACTGGACAGGTTCTTCAAACAAAGTTCTCTAACTTAGTGGAAGATATGACTAAATTAGGCAATGGTTATGAATCCAAAATAGTAGTATTAATAGATGAATACGATGCACCTATTGTTCATCTAACTAAAGGCTCAGACCTAGAGCAAGCTAATATCAAAGTCATGAAAGATTTCTTTATGACTTTGAAGTCACTAAATGACCACTTTCAACTCACCTTTATCACTGGCGTAAGCAAATTTAGTTTATCTGATGTATTCTCAGGGGCCAATCATTTAGACGATATTACCATTTCCAAAGATGCTGATGCCATGTTTGGTTATACCCAAGAGGAAATATTATCTACTTTTTCAGTCTATTTAGAAAGTATTGCTTTAAAATGGAGTGAATCTAATGATAAAAAAATAACTAAAGAAGTAGTAATGGAGCATATGGCAATTTATTACAATGGTTATAAATTCCATAAAGATGGGGTAAGTGTCTATAATCCCTGGCCTACATTAAAATTTTTCAAGAGTAGTGAACTAGAAAACTACTGGTACGAGTCAGGTAGTCCAAGCTTACTCATTAAGCAGATGTTAGCAGATTCTGATCGGTTTGACCTTAACATGAATAATCTCCAAATAGAAGCTACCAGAGAAGACTTAATGTATACAGAAAGTAGAAATGAGATTAGTTTAAAGTCGCTGATGTTTCAAACCGGATATCTAACCATTGACAGTTATGATGACGCTAGCAGTCTATATACTTTAAAATTTCCTAATAAAGAAATAGAAGAATCTTTTCAGAAAAGTATACAATCCAGTTTAGAAAAAAGCGTAAAAGATTACTTTATACAAGAACGAGATAAAATTAGAAAGGCACTCTCAAATAAAAAAATCAGCTCATTTATAGATAGTATCAATACCGCTTTTGCCACGCTTCCTTATTATATCGATACCAAACAGGAAAAACAATACCACAGCAATTTACATATGCTGCTGCAAGGGTTAGGATTTCTAGGAGGTAGGAGAATGCACATGTATAATGAATTTTTGTTGTTACTTTTTTCTTGATAAAAAAGTAACCAAAAAATCAAGCGCTGATGAAAAAAGTGGCTGAAAGCTTCGTTTACAGCTGGAAAAACAGGAACCTACCTGCAATCCATCCCG
>NZ_JAACGG010000231.1:0-816 GCF_022810525.1 Candidatus Cardinium sp. cByotN1 | reverse complement strand
ACCGATAACTTAAAGACTAATGAGATATCAATTCTCTCTCTCTCTCTCTCTCTCTCTCTCTTCTTCTTCTTCTTCTTCTTCTTCTTCTTCTTCTTCTTCTTCTTCTTCTTCTTCTTCTCTCTCCCTAGACTTCGCTTAGAAATTGTAAGTTACGAAGGAAGAAAGGAAGAAAGGCTAAATTGAACAAATAATTTCGTAACAAGATTGAAATGTCAAACTGCTCTCCCCGACGCTCCCCTATTCAGGAATTCGCATTGATTCGAGCTGATTGTGTCTGTTTTCAAATCGTGATCATATTATATGAATGAACGGGACTCTCGGATTGTAAATCAAACAGTCTCGGTAATAGTTAGCTGCGAATGTGACTTAATGAGAGGAAGAACTTAATTGATAGAATAGAATAAGAGCTGCATGAAGTGCTGAACCATGACAAAAGTCAATTACCTTCAACTGCTCATCCATAAATGTTTACCATATATTTCAAAACGTACGGTCATTATACTAATCACCAGAAAACGATTTGAAATGACATTTGAGGGGGATATACTGTGAGAGTTGCTGAAAATTGTCAGCTACTCGCTGATACATGTATACTTATGTAGTTTATTCATTCTAATATGTTTTTCAGTCAAAGTTTTTCATATTTTAGCATCAATACAAGCTTGCAACCTCTTACGGAAGTTCATGATAACCCTTTGTAATGTATTCATATCAATTTTCAAAATTTCTCTCTCAATCAGCCTCTTCAAATGAGGTTGCAGGCTTGTATTGATGCTGATGGTGAATATTTTGCTCATTTACTCAAGTAATTAAAGC
>NZ_JAACGG010000230.1:0-754 GCF_022810525.1 Candidatus Cardinium sp. cByotN1 | reverse complement strand
TTCTCTCTTCTTCTTCTTCTTCTTCTTCTTCTTCTTCTTCTTCTTCTTCTTCTTCTTCTTCTTCTTCTTCTTCTTCTTCTTCTTCTTCTTCTTCTTCTTCTTCTTCTTCTTCTTCTTACTTCCTCATGCTGATACTTGTTATTTGTTGTCGTTCTTCGATCTCATCTGTCCACCCGTACTGGACTCTCAGGTAGTAGTAAACCTTTTACCATCACATGTGAGACATGTTCACCATCATCAATACCAATTGTGATTTAACATTTCAACACCATTTACGACCACTGTTTGTGCAAATATATCTTGCAATGTGTTTCTTGTCACCGTTACTCAGCTTGTTTCGATTATTGTCGTGATCTTCTTCCTTTTTCTATCTTCTCTTACACCCACACACACAAACATATCTTTTTGCATCTGATCAATTTGATTGAGAAGGAGGAGGAGAAGGAGGATAGAGAGAAACCGCATCCAGCATCGATCCGGGAAAAATCTAGGGAAAAGATCACAGAGAGAGAGGGAAGATATTCACGGTTAAGGAGCGAGGGAAGATCAAAGCAAGTATTCTAGCAGGCAAAAGATAGAGAGAATGAGAGAAGAACGTTAAGTATACACATAGGAAAAGATATACATTTGGAAGAAGAGAAGAGAAAAAAAAGTGTTAAAATTCGAAAGAAAACGGAAAGTAAGCTTATTAATCCGGTTGGCCACTTGAATCCGATCAATCTAATCTAATGGTATCAACTAATATAGCTGTAAG
>NZ_JAACGG010000229.1:0-477 GCF_022810525.1 Candidatus Cardinium sp. cByotN1 | reverse complement strand
TTCATCTCTCTCTCTCTCTCTCTCTCTCTCTCTCTCTTTATATATATCACCATGAGACTATGAAAAAGGGTTCAAATCAGCTGTTGTTGTTGTTGTTGTACCAATATATATTTATATATAGCTTTTCGATAATGGTGGAGATTGGAAGCAGAGAGAAGAGAGAAGGTAAACTGATGATGGATTGAAGAGGAAAAATAGAAATGAAAGATGAGGATGAGAAATAAGGTAGCAAAAGAGGGTGTCTGATGGTCCTTTTGTTGGCCAGATTGATGGTCTATCGGCTATAGGAAATTGGTAGAACTTCTTAGCAATAGAGGGTAAAATGTGAGAGGAAGAAGAAGAGAAAAATGAAGGTAAACTGAACGAGTCTAGAGGTGCTATTGTCGACATTGACAAAGGAACACACTGATTTACTAATGGTATTCTGAGTGCAAAACGATGATACACCAGGATTATCTTCTCCTTTTTCTTCTTCTT
>NZ_JAACGG010000228.1:0-1021 GCF_022810525.1 Candidatus Cardinium sp. cByotN1 | reverse complement strand
TTCTTCTCTCTCTCTCTCTTGCTCATCTTTTCCTCTTTACCACCAAAATTCACTCACTAGAATTTCAGCAAATTTTTCGCTCTTATTCACTATTTCTCGATTCTCGCTCTCTTTCTCTCCATTTGCTCTTGCTCATTCTCTTCTCATCTTTCTTCTTCTTCTTCTTCTTCTTCTTCTTCTTCTTCTTCTTCTTCTTCTTCTTCTTCTTCTTCTTCTTCTTCTTCTTCTTCTTCTTCTTCTTTTCCTCTCATCATTCTCATTGCCTTCTCGTTCTCTGGTCTTGCATTTAATCCTGTGCACTAAATCAAATTATTATGAATGAGATAATGGAAGAGTGACAGAAGCACTGCCAATGTGAGCGCTTGTGACGACGCTTGTGATCTTTTTCTTATCTCCATCTTCGATACGATTCTCGCCAGCTATTCTCTTCACCTCTGTCAAAATTTTTGTTCTCTTCACCACCATCAACGATGATGCTCATCGTTTTTTTCTCACGAGAAATGTCTGCCATAGATATCATATGAAGAAGAGAGATGCTTTTTTCCCTCTCTCTCTTTCCAACAATTGTCCGCATCATTTTCTTCCTACCACTTTCCTCTTCCCATTTCTCTCCTCTCGATTCTCTCTTTATTGGTCTCTGTCTTTATTTTTTCCCTCCTTCTTTCACTTGTACCAACCTTGAAAGAAATGCTGAAATAATAATAATGGAAAAGTGTAACAAGAAATTCATCATACTGATGATGATTATCTTAGATATATTTGACTGTTCCAAAGCTATGCAATACATGAATAACTTCTCTATTGCTTCTCCTTTTTTTTTATTGAAAAATCAATCTTGTTAGACGGAAGTATCTTCCACTCATCTTTATCTCGCCTTCTTCTTTTTTTTCCGCGCTTCATTTATTGAATCAATCCTATCATACCCCTATCTCCTATTGCCTTGGTCCTCCTTACCCAATCTTCTCCTTTTCCTCTCTCTTCCTCTCTATCCATTCTTTCCCTTCGATCTACAAAGTTTTTC
>NZ_JAACGG010000227.1:0-1251 GCF_022810525.1 Candidatus Cardinium sp. cByotN1 | reverse complement strand
AGAAAGAGAGAGAAAATCGGAGATTCTATTCCCTGGGCTTTTCGGGATGGGGATGCTGATTTCTATTGGCAAGAGGCATCAACTTTTCCGGTCAGCAATAGATGAGGGAAAAAGAGTTGCCTTTGGGTGGATAAAGCAAGACAATCAGTTTTAATTGTGGGGATAGTTGGCATCATTAGATGCGGATTGTCCTCAAAATGATGGTCCACTTTGTTGGATCCTGAATTCAGTGGATTGCCTAATGAAGAGCACACACACACACAACTCGAACACTAATGCAACTACTTTTCCATCTATTTCGCAACTGTATCATTGATCGATGATGAGAGAGAGAAAGAAAGCGGAGGAGGATGAGTGCAGAGAGAGAAGCTCTTTGGATGAAGAAAGAATGAAAGAGATGGAAAGAGAAGAGAGATGAAACTGGCTAGAGAATCAAGTAAGAAGAATGCTTTTCCAAGCAGAATTGAGCTTGCTTTCTATATACACGAAATAAAAGAGAGAAAGAAAGGAGAAAAGAAGAAGAAGAAGAAGAAGAAGAAGAAGAAGAAGAGGAGAAAGAAGAAGAAAAAGGAGAATCCAGTATAGAACAAGTATAGAGATTTATATAGAGGAATGTGTATTGAAGAGAGCAAGTTCTCTTTTCTTTTTCTCCGTCCAGCATCCCAGTATTCAGGATTCCAGCATTCATTCTTTCGATCTTTCCCTCTCATGTACAAAAAACATTCTCATATAGTATGACTGGAAAGATAATCAGATAATTTTTCTGGCTCCATAAAAGATCATGAATGATCAAGAGAAAAAAGGGAGATAGAAAAAGATCCAAAGTAATGACAACAGTATGTTGAACTGATGTAGAAGCTGATGTTTTTTGGCTCATCAATGATCGATGATAAACATTGACATGAACCAGATATACATACACACACCTCACATCTATGATGAAGTTTCGAATACTTTCAATCGTTTTTTTTCTGCTGCCATATACATCATCGTTGGCAGAGTCTATTCATTATATTCGATTAAAAAGATAGATTCCTCAGATAATGCAACAATACTTGATGATGGGCAAGTATTAAGTGTGTGTGAACGTGTGATACAAATACTGCCAGTCCTCCAATATTGATCAAATCAATGACCATATTGTTAACCGTAATATATATTTGACATTATTGTGGAACAATATTGCTTGCTGATAATCGCTTCTAGCGATCAAGCGTTTAGTGAGCTCTTTTATTTATTTGCTTCAATGCT
>NZ_JAACGG010000226.1:0-318 GCF_022810525.1 Candidatus Cardinium sp. cByotN1 | reverse complement strand
CTATCTATCTATCTCTCTCTTTCAGCTATCATGTTCACCACTTTCCTCCTCCTCCTACTCTTCAACGTGGACATGTACTTACATTTGGACTTGTTCCTTCATGATCAGTACTTTGATCCTCTCTTATTTCTTTGGACATCATTCCCAAATTTTCATCATTTAACCATAAAAAAGAGAGAGAATGCCACCTGTATGGTCCCGGTAAAAGAGTTGAATCTATGATTCATCTCAACACATTGTTGCCCAAATGATGATGACGACGATCCAAAAGGATGACATCAATTAGGGATCCTGAAAACTCATCTTCTTCTTCTTCTT
>NZ_JAACGG010000225.1:0-594 GCF_022810525.1 Candidatus Cardinium sp. cByotN1 | reverse complement strand
AGAGAGAGAGAGAGAGTGAAGATTCTTTCAAGAAGAAAAAGAAGTGACTCATCTAGAAAGAAAAATAATACTTAGAAGTTCTATAACTACTGATATCAGTACTTTTTTTTGCCTACTCGTTTGTGGTGCACCAAGTTCGATTTGTCTGCACTTTATATTGTGAAATAGCGGCTCAAGAAATATCAATTCAATATCAACTCCTTTTAGGCTTTACAATCAGTTTTGTCAACCTTGAGAACTTTTACGAGGCTTAATTTGCAAGATTTAATGAGGTTAATTCAAAACATTTCCATGAATCTACTAAATTCAGATCAAATTAGATTCGCTTTCTCAATTCTTCATCTTAGAAGAGCTTTTGTACGATCTATCGGTAGTTTATTTCTCCTCTGTACAAATTTAATGTCAAATAATTAGAGTGATGATGTGTCCTCCTCCTGTGAGGTCAATGATTTAGTAGGTTTTTCTCATCAGACTTATCATTGCGTAAGAAGATTTCCCAATCGAAATCTTCTCTTTAGATATCAATTCGAATGAAGAAATTCTAATCATCTTATAGCTAAAGCATCAGATTCCCTTTAAATTCTAAGAAACAAA
>NZ_JAACGG010000224.1:0-930 GCF_022810525.1 Candidatus Cardinium sp. cByotN1 | reverse complement strand
GATTCCATGGAATGTCAGCCTCAGAGAGTGCACTCATGAGAACACGAAATACCTGGTTGAGCAGGTATTCCATATCTCATTAGAATAGAAAAAACAAGCGAGCATAGAAACGGACTCGAAGGCCACTCTTCTCTTTCCCAGCGAGATCGGGAATTTCCTCTCAATCCAATTCTTCTTCTTCTTCTTCTTCTTCTTCTTTTTCTTTTCTTCCATGCAAGCCTGTAGAAAGATATGGAAACAGAGATTGTAAAGTTTCTTATACACAAGCTTTTTTGCGCATACGCTCATCTAATATACAAATGCTCAAATACTAGAACATAGATTCATTGATCAAATGATAATCCACCACAAATACTAGATCGAGAGCGATATCTTCCAACACTTGCTGGATATTGCCTGCTGTTCATGGGGCACTTGTCTGCATTTTTTTCATTCAATTAGCCTGTTTTGTCAAAATTGATTTTCCCGCCTTGTCTAATTACTGTTATCATTTCGAGCCACAAACAGGCGGATTATCACCCACAAAGCAAGGGCTCAGAGCTGGACGAACAATATTCAAATAACTCGCTCTGATCCTAGATTTTATCCTCATAGACCACTGCACATCACAGCTGTCAGTGCCCTCGATTCATTACGACGAACCCGTTAATCCCATACAAATTCTGCTTCAAGAGAGATATTCACTTTCCCTAGCAATTGGGCTCTATCATTTCCTGATTCAAGTTTTTACAGCAAGCAAAATTGTTGAAAGACTATCATAGTACACTATTCCATCCATCCATTAGGTTTCTTATCTTTTGTCCTCAGTTCAAATTGGTTGAAAATTTTTTCAAAATAGAGATAGAGCTTTCTTCATCCACTCATCATCGAAACTCTAGGTGTATGCTTCTCCACTGAGCTTTCACCTTCCTCTTTCTCCTCTTTCTCCTC
>NZ_JAACGG010000223.1:0-530 GCF_022810525.1 Candidatus Cardinium sp. cByotN1 | reverse complement strand
AGGGAGAGGGAGAGAGAGAGAGAGAGAGAGAGAGAGAGAGAGAGAGAGAGAGAGAGAGAGAGAGAGAGAGAGAATAAAATTGAATGAGTAAAAGTGATGAAAAGAGATGAAAAGCTTGATAATTATTCTCTTTTATGTTTCTTCACATTTGAACTGAGCAAAAAATTTGAGAAAGGAGAGAGAAAGAGATAAAATGATGAGAAAAAGAGTGAAATAATTCATGCAAATAAGCTTTCACCCATCATCACCTTCAAGGTTTCGAAGTCATTTATGATGATAACTAACCATAGGGTATACAACACTTAACACAAACTGGTGAAATTCATGTCTGAATCTCTTCTCCTCTCTTTCTCTCTTGTGACTGATGAATGTTTAGGCATCAGAATTATCAGTATATCTACCTGATGAGAAACCAGGATATGGAAGATTGCGAAAAGAAGTTCTTTCCATCCTTGAGAAGTTGAGAAAATTTCACAATACAGCTAGTGAGATACCTTTTTCGACTATGGACAGGTCTCCATGGTGAAAGC
>NZ_JAACGG010000222.1:0-680 GCF_022810525.1 Candidatus Cardinium sp. cByotN1 | reverse complement strand
AGAGAGAGAGAGAAGAAATGGAAGTATCCATCCTGAGCATCCATCAAAAGCATTATGGAACTAGTTGTGTGATAGTAGGTGGCCAAGGATCCGCAACTGAGAGCAAATGTTAAGGAAAAGAAAGACCTAAAAATGCGAGTTTGTCAGTACAGAAAGCAATACTAAGCACTTTGTTCCTGTCCAGAGAGCAAGAAAAATAGCATTTTGTTGTATAAAACTGAAGTTTGAGGAAGAGAGAAAAGATCAAAGAGATCGCCTCAAGTATCGCTCGTTTTGGAGAAAAAATGCCCATAAAAGATAGGAGAAAAAGGGAAAAAGAGAGAGAAGAAAAGAACATAAGGAGCAGACATAGACAAAAGGATCGAAAAGATCATGTGGAACAGAGATGATGAACGATGCTCAAAATTCCAAGCTACTTTCATACAGAATATTGTGGATATTAGCCATTGTTGTACACCACGAATCTCCATCAATACGTTTGAACATTCGATTGTTCTCTCTCTAAAAGGGATTGAATTTTATACAACATCTTTACTCTTTATTCCATTCTCTTTCTAGACTCTGTTCATCTCTTCTTGTGTCCAAATATTCCCTCTTCTTCTGATACCGTCAACATAGTTCTCCGATTCCGATTTCTGATTTGCATATGATGAGTAAAGGGATTTATCGTTGCGTATGAG
>NZ_JAACGG010000023.1:0-17378 GCF_022810525.1 Candidatus Cardinium sp. cByotN1 | reverse complement strand
CAAAAAGTAGCTTTTAAAAAATTCATTTTTTATCAGTGTGATGAATAGATACGAAAAAAGCAAGATCAAAATTACTGCGTACCAATGAGCTGAATGAAAACATCCATTCAGCCCATTGGAAGAATGCCTACTTTATTTCTGGCCAGGGATGTGATTGTTAATCAACATAAACAGCTAAAATACTTTTACAAATAGCCTCCATTTCAGCTGCCCATAGGGTCAGGTTATGCTTTTTAGCCCATGGAATATAAAATACCCGTGTTTCCTTAACAATTCTTAGTTGATCTACCGGCTTACGTATCGCTATAGTTCTTAGGTTATGTAGCCTATCGGCTAATTTAACCTGAACAACCCGTATGTCTTTACATGCATCCAATAGCTCTTGTTTATCAGATTTATCTAATTTCCACGGGTATCCAAAAGTATTATAATGGGTTAGCATGTCTACAATATAAGCTACAGATGATCCATACTTTAGTTCTATGTAGTTGAGTGTTACATTCGTATCCTCAATAAGATCATGCAGTAGTGCAGCTAAAATCGTGTCAGGATCTTTAGTAACTGTTAAAACAATCTCAGCCACTGCCATAGGATGCGTATAATAAGGTTCACCTGACTTGCGCATAGCAGTACCATGTGCTTTTTTAATAAAAGAAATGGTTTTTTGTACGTCTTGCTCGGTTAAGTTTGTGTTTTGCTCAAGTAGCGTAATAAGTTCTTGTTCCTTGGTTAAGCTCATAGGTGTTTCGGCAACTTTATTTAATAAATCATCCGTATGATACCGCTTAAATTGCATTACCTTTCTACCATCAATAGGTAATAGGTACAAACAGGTTAAACTCGTTTCTGTCTCTGTAATTTGTATGTAGCCTCCATGGGCCTGTATAATTTGTCTACTTTCTGCTTGGTATAAATTTTCAGTAGTTTTAGGCAAATAAATAGAGGTAATCTCATCCGTAACATCGTAGGAAGCTAGTATCTTTGGATGCACCGTCTCTGTAGTAATGCAAAAAGCTAAAGCAGATAATATAGGCGGTTTTGATTTTTTTTCGTAAACACTATTTGCGGTTTCCTGATAATGCTTGGGGTAAGGGTAAATTAAAAGTGTATCTGAAATCGTTAGGATAACCGTATGGTCAATAGCTTGTTTGCTTTGGCTGATTTCCCAAAAGTTAATAGTAAAAATACGTTCAAATATCACAGGATCTGTCATTAGATAAGAAGTCGTACTTTCATTTCTAAGCAATAACCGAATTGGGTTGCCTAAATTTCTAGTAAGCTCATAAGCTTTTAAAATAATTGGTTCAATGGAGACTTGTTTAAGAGATTTGGCATCTAAAGTTAACTTCATTTCTGCTTTAGCTCGTTGCAATAGAGAACGGCTAAAGGTATATAACTGTTTCATACTCAAGTTAAGCTGTTCTTCTAAATCAAGTTGCCCATTTGTGTGGAGCCACTTAGCAGATGCTTTTAGCCTATTAGCTATTTCCTGTAATATTTTACCACTATAAGTGGGATCTAGTCTGGCCAAGTTGGTTTGGTTGTAGAGCGATTCTAAGGCAGCATGCCTTTCATAGCTTCTAGCTAAAGCTATGATTTGTAATTGTTGATTCGTTTTGTTTCTTACATACCGATGTAGAACCAAACTGATTAAGATGATTAGGCCAATCAATACTTCAAAAGAGATAAGGCTGTTATAGTTCACTAAAGCTATGGTAGGGAGTATCCATTTGTGGATAAATAGTGCACTGGCTAACATGGATACGATTAACATAAAAGGTAGGAAGAGACTACTGATGCCTATGTTAATAATAAAAAACGTATAAACCACAGGGGCAAAATGGCTTAATTTTATATACGTAATACCTGTAATAAAAAAGACTCCATAAAGTAGTATAGGCCATACTATATGCAATAGTTTACTGCTGATTTTTCTATAAGTATGCAAAGCAGGGTATAAGGCCACAACTGTACCTATGGCCATGATGGTTATATACCAATAGATATAATCATCTACATAGGCTGATTTGATATAGTAGAGTGCTACCGAACTATAGAGTATAAAATAAGCGCCTGTTAGGATAAATATTGGAATCCTGGTAGGAAAGAGATTTCTCCAATAGATATAGTTGAATACAGCATCCAATGCGTGCCATTTTCTTAACCACCATCGTTTTGTTTCTTGTCTTTGGAGCTGTACAGGACTATCATCTGGAATACCTACCCACCCTCTGTTAGCTTGTTTAGGGAGTAGATAGTGGAAAATAAATAAAAGTAAGCTATTGATCACTGCAGACTGCAAAAGCTCACCCTTTGCAATCATTTGCCTCTTTATAAAGATTTTATAAATACCTAATGTGGTACTAATACCTATACTACATAATACAGCAGCAAGATGAAATCTAAACCCAAAGCAAATCGTAATCAATAGAACTGTAATAATAGATAAATAGAAAAGTGCTGATTTACTTAATAATTGCACTATACTTGTTGTATAAAAGGCAATGCATAAACTAAGTAGAGCTATGATACAAGAGACAATTCGTGCTATTCTAAGAGAAGGTGTATGGAATATAGTAGCTTTGTTAAATAGACAAGGCAACAGGTCATTGGTACATAAAACAGATGCAATATGTAACTCAGAGTCAGCAGTGGACATTAGTAGTGCCATAATAGTTGATACCAACAAACCTTTTATGCCAGTATAGTAGTCAAGTTCTAAAAGGTATTCTAAAATATTTTGCTCTGAGCCAATTTTATGTCCACCCACATACAGCGTTATGGCAAGGGTAAACATCAAGAATAATAAAATTATATGGATGATAGCAGTATTACAAAATACTTTGCTGGCTTGTTGGACAGAACTAGACATATACACACGCTGAATACGAGATGGATTCAAAGAGAATAGTATTAAAATAGTGTACGTTGTAAAAATAGCTAGCGTATTATTGTATCTAAAGGCATTTTCAGGATTAAACTTGGGTACTTGTATGAACGCTTGCCAATTATTCCCTAAATTATTGATAGGGTATAAAAGCGTAAAAATGATAATAGGGAAACAAACGAAAAACAGAAAAAATTGATATACATCTGTTAATATTACGGCCTTGGCTCCTCCAAAAGAAGCGTAAACGATAACAATTAAAGATAAAACTATTACCCATGGTAGTGCATAATCTTTCATAGTAGGAAATACAGCATGTAATATCTTTAAACCTACTTTAAATTGAATAGCCAACATAGCAATAGCCATTAACATGCCAAAACTGGCTGTGATGACTCGAATAGATGGACCATACCACATGCCCATAGACTCAGCTATAGAAAAATGGCCCATAAAAGCTTTCATCCGCACAATAATAAAACGACAAATGCAACAATAACCTATAGGAAATATAAAATCCCTAATCAAGGCATCGCACCCCCTATGGTAATAATCGTTAAGTCTAGTATCTAAAAATCCACCACCGTAAACAGTGGCTATTAAGGAAGCCGTTAGTGCAAATGTAGATATCTCTCTAGTCCCTACAGCATAAGTCTTAAATGTATGGACACGCTTACTAGCGTATAGTGCAATCACTAGTGTAATCAACAGAAATATAATGATGATTATATAGTCAATATGCATGGTGCGTACTTTACTGATAGGGTCAGAATAGGGAATGCTTTTGAAAAACTATCCAAGCTAATGTGCTATTTGATTGCTTACTTAGATATAGTATCAGTAATTATCATCATTATTAAGTGCTTATAAAATATAGTAAAATATTCCAATATTAGGCAAAAAGAATGTATCCATTCAGTCCTATGGCACAGTACACAAAAAAAGACAAAATGCTCCTTGTAAAATAATTACGAGTAAGAAAATACCGCTTATAGCTGAAATAAAAAAAAAGCCGTAGCCATTCATTTGTGAGAGACCCCCATACAAAAAGAAAAACGCCCCTGGTAAAATAGTTGCGATGAGCAATCACGTATTAGCGCTGATTAGAAAAACAGCTTATTTGAACCACTAAGAAAAATTTTGAATACTTTACAAAATTTATTAATCTTATTGTTAAAGTATTTAGCTTTTATAATAAGTATTAAAAGTATTATTTATAAAATATAATAAATTCAAAATGAAATATAAAACGCTCCCTAATTTTTTGTTACACACGCTCTTTCTATGTTTAGCAGGTAGTCTATGCAATAAAATAAGAGATAAAAATATGTGTCAAGAAGAAATCTGTGCCGATTGCGGTAAAAAAGACTGGAAACCTTGTTCGGGCTCATCTACTGAAAGGTCTAACCCAAATCATCCTATCATTAGATATTATGTAAATTGTATTGCATGCCAGTTGTATCAAGAACGCGCTCGTCAACTAAAACAACAGGATAACAAAAATAATAAAGAAAATACTCCTGGTCCTTCGAAATAAACTAAACAAGTAGAAATCTATGTCGATGTTTCATCCTTGAAGTGAGATGATAAGATAAACAAAGAATAACATAACATGTTCTTTTACTAAGCAAATTTATTAATTTATTTCATTCATTTTGCAATAAATATTATATACTTTCTAATTCTCTAGAGTTATGCAGCAAATTATCATTTGTAAAATAATAAAAAATTTGATAATCAATAATAAAATATTATATATACAAAATCTGTTGCTTTTAATATTTTAATTTTGTAATATATGATATGCTCTAAAGAATAACCCAAAAATTCGCACAAATTTTGCGATTTTTATCGTTAGTTTTTTAGTATGGAAGCATCATTTAAATAAGGTTTGAATCTTTGTGTCTAGTAGATTTTTTATCTGATACTACCACTTCATTCTATAACTTTTTCAAAATCTTACAAGCTTTTAAACTCAAAAGTAAGCTAGCTGCGTATAATTAAGTACTCATCATGTTTGTGCATCAGTTTATAAACAAAATTTATTAGTAAAATGTTAGTGATCAATGAAAAAAAATGTTTTGGATCTAAGTGGTATCATCGGATGATAAGTAAAGCAGCACAAGATTTAAAAGATAGTAGTCCTACCGATGTACATGCTACTAAGAGCATTGCTGATTATAAAGAAGAAAATGTTTATACACCAGCTAAACCAACAGAACCTCATACATTAAGCACTATAGCGCACAATTTATTTGTTGATCATAGCAATTATGAATTTCTGGAAGTATATTTTAAAACCATGAGATCGGGTAAGCATATCGTTTTATCATCTTTTAACTTTTTGTGTTTTGTATGTTGTGCTATTTCTTGTAATGCTATCAAATATGATATAGATCGTGATCCAGCTCCTGGATCATCAAAGTGTGAGCAGTCTTATTTACCTCATCAACCCCAACACGGATGCAATCTTTTATCAACAGCTTACCAAAATGCTTATTTGCCTGTACGATTACATCAAGAAATGTTAAGTGCTGTATCAGATCCTGAGAACTTTAATCATGAAAACATAGAGCGTATTATGAACGAAGGACAAGGTATAGTAACCTTTAATACCAGGTTGCTAGATAGCCACACTGTTTTATTTCATGCTGTTTGTTGTAGTAATCTTGCTGCTGTTAAGTACATCCTTAAGCAAAAGGATATTAATCTTGAATGTATGAATACCGGAATGCATGCTTCATATAGAGATAAGGTAAAAGAAAGAAATAGGAATAGAAATGATCGTCCTTATTTACCTGATATGACTCCGTTAATGTATGCTGTTTATTCTGGGAACAAAGAGATTTATGATGAATTATTAAAATTCGGGGCTAAGATTGGTACTAAAAACAGTCGTGGTTATACAGCTTTACATGTGGCTTGTGGTGCGCTAGACTACTTGGAAAGTACACGTGCTCCGTTTCCAAGAAATATCTCATCTATTCGTAGTGAAATAGTCCATGATCTAATTCAAAAAATTGATGGTCAAGATCTAATGGATAAGTACGGTCGATCTCCGATTTACTATATGTACTTATACTATGCAAGAACTGGCGTAGCGGGTTTTGGGAAATGGCTCAAATTAGTCCCATTAATTGCAGCAAAACAAAATTTACAAGATAGGCTTCAGTTAGATTTAAGTAGAAATAGTATGTGTTCTATCTGTAAAACTCGTACAAATCAACGTTATACTTATAGTTGTGAAGTATGTAAGCAACATACTTGCTTAACTTGTGTGGTATCATGGGAAGCTGCCACATGTCCTCACTGCAGGTATATAGATTGGGGACGATATATTATTAAACATCCATCTAGTCAATATAATATATCCTATTCACTAGAAAATGAACGTAATGAGAGATTCAATTTAGAAATAGAAATCATAAGGAATGTATCAGATTCGCGTAACTTTGATTCTAGTCGTGTAGAGGAAATACTGAGGTGTGGCCAGGGTGTAGGTATAAATGTTAATTCAATCTTGCAAGGAAGTACTACTGCTTTGTTTTTTGCTGTTGATTCTGATAATATTCGTGCTGTTCATTTGCTGTTAAAAAAGGGTGCAGATCCTAATGTCTATTTTCCAAAAGATATAAAAAGTTCTAGTCAATCGAAAAAGTATGTAACGCCATTAATGCTTGTTGTACACATACCTCATAGAAATAGCCTAGATATTATTGATGCGTTATTAGCCAATGGTGCAGATATCAATGCAGTCAGTAGTAGTGGTGATACAGCGTTGCACATAGCTTCTGGTTCATTTGATCCCCCTGATGGGCCTATATCACCTTTGTATACAAATCGTTCTATTGCAGAATGTCGTAAAGACATTATTAAGAATAAATTAATCTGTGATAAAAATCTATGTATTATTAAGGATCATCATGGCTACACCCCAGATCATTATATGAATTTAAGTAAAAGACTTAATGAAAAGCTTTCAAAGGAATGGGATCATCTAATCGAGCTGACTAAAAAGCATTTAGTGCTACAATCCAAAGAAAGTCGCTCAATAAACATATAAAACTAAGTTGTACTAGTTTATATTCAATCTGATAAGAAATAAAATTAGTGTTTATATTTTTCAGTTAAGTTTGGTATGTCAGGAAAACACCACAGAAAATTTACCAAAGTCAGGAACAGATACCAGATACAAAGAGCTTGTTAGGCTATGTAGGTAGCTAAAGTTAAAGCCATTGTTTAAATAAATAAGCACAAGTACTGCCTGCTTATGTAAATGAGTAGGTTGGTAGTTTATCCACAAAAGACGCCAGTTCTTTTGTCAAATACTTTAAAAACCCACCTCCTACAGCACCATCTATAATACGATGATCATAAGTATGGGATAGAAATAGCTCACTACGAATAGCTATGGCCTCTTTTCCATCAATATGGACCACCGCAGGACGTTTTTCAATAAGACCTAATGCAAGAATAGCTACCTGTGGTTGAACAATAATAGGGGTTCCCATCAGGTTGTCAAAAGAACCAATGTTAGAGATAGTATAACTTGCACCAGTTAAGCTGTCTGGTGTAATGGTACTGCTACGTGCTTGATGGATTAAATCATCGATCTGTTTGGCCAAAGATACCAGCCCAAGCTGTTCGACTTGTTTAACCACGGGAACTAATAAACTACCATCTGGTAGTGCTACCGCAAAACCTATATTGATATGCTTGCGTTTAATAATCTTATCATCTAGGATTACAGCATTCAACAGTGGAAATAGCTGCAAGGCACGTGCAACCACCGCCATAAAAATAGGATTATAGGTCAACTTGATCCCATATTTTTCTTCAAAAGAAGTCTTATGCTGATTTCTCCAGGCAACAAGTTCTGTTACGTCGGCACGTATAAAAGAGGTAACATGAGGCGCAATTTGCTTAGATTGCACCATACGTTTAGCAATCAGTTGTCTAACACGATCCATTTGGAGCACTTCATCTCCCTCTAAAGAGGTAACAGGTGGATAAAGTAGAGACTTATTCGCACCATTGGCATGAACCGATACGCGCTTGTTTGCATAAGCTAAAAGGGTTGCTTTAGTAACGCGATTATCTTTACTATATCCGGCTAATCGGGCTAGTTCATCTGCATCAATAGCTTGTTCTTGAACAATATGCCTAGCCAGAGGGCTTAATTTTATCTTACTAGAAGAGGGTAGAGGAATAGGTCCAGCTGTTAAATCACGCGGAATAGTAGCTGTTAGCATAGCTTTTGAAGCTAGCAGAGATGTTTCATAGCTTCTAGAGGGAGCTGGCAGATGGTCTGTTTCTAGTAAGGCAATCGGTGTGCCAATCGGCACCAACTGCCCTTTCGACACCAACAATTTTATAATCTTTCCAGGATAAAGAGCAGGAATCTCAGCATCAACTTTATCTGTAGCCACCTCCAAGAGAGGGGAACCTTCCATCACCAGCTCTCCTTCTTGCACGCACCAGCTCAATACTAGAGCTTCCATGACACTTTCCCCCATCTTAGGTAAATAAAGTGTTACTAAAGACATGATTAACTTTTCTTTAAAAATTGCTCCCTACCATGAGTCTGCTGGATAACCATATGTAGTGGGTTACGCTCATAGACCTTCATTCATCAAAGAATAGACATAAGTAGCTAAATGCTTAAAGTTTTTACTAAGCTGGTTTTCCAGACTGCCATCAGGTAAGCGCTCTATATCCTGATTTAATTCTTGTAATTTTGAATCAAGCTGTTCCAAAGTATTTTTGCAAATTGGATGGCCTGTAATCTTTGGATATTTCTGTAGTATATTTTTTAAATCGAGCAATAACTTATTGGCCTGGTCAAAATTCTTCTCACAAGTTTCTTGGCCATCTATATTGTCTGTATCATCATTGTCTGTATCATCAGAACTATTTATTTCTCCTGTAATACAAGAATATATCTCACATGCGTAATTTAGCACCATGTCATCTAATAACAAGAAATCATTCTGGGTATTGGTACATGCACCAGAAGACAATCCTAATACAACTAACACAGTCCAGTATTTGATTACAAAAAATAATCTTAACATGATTTAATCTTAGTGTTTGACATAGAATAAAAAAGCATAGAAAAGGGCTCCTACTTAATCTTACTTAAGCGCATTTTGCAAGAGGTCTAGCTATTACCATTAGCCCCTAAACAATTTAAAAACGAGTGTCCTGCACTTAAATAGTATTACAGACCACTAACCGATACGACTGGATTAATGAGCCAGTAAATTACAAAATAATAAATAACAACACCCAATAACTCGACAGTTGTATTAATGGCAGGATTAGCCGCTACTGCAGGATCCCCATTAAAATACTTAGCCGCCAATGGGAAAGCCGCTCCTATAAAAGCAGAAAAAACAACCTGTAAAACAATGCTCAAGGCCACTGCAAACATCACATGATAGTTTCTATTGGTCTCTGGATCGAGACTCGAAGTTACAAACATTTTAATATAAGCAAGAAAAAACAAAACAGAAGCCAACATAACAGCAATCCTTAATTCTTTTAAAATAATCCTAGTCCAATCAGATAGAGTGACTTGACCACGATTCAATGCTTGTAATACTACAGAGGCTACTTGACTGCCTACATTACCTCCAGTATCTGTAATCATACTCAAATAAAAAATTAGATTAAAAGAGGAAAAAAAAGTACTTTTGGCATGCGTAAAAGCATGGCCAACAATGCTAGCCATAAATACTACTACAATCCATTTGATTCTTTTTTTTAGATGTTGTAGCGTAGAGACCTTTAAATAATCTGGTGCATCTTCTTCTGAAGTAATACCCATAAATTTGTCCATATCCTCAACTTGCTCGGCTCTGATAATATCTATGGCATCATCATAACTTACAATACCTACGATTTGTTCTTCTTGGTTTAGAATAGGAATGGCTACCAAATCATATTGTTCAATTTTTTTAGCGACCACTTCTTGGTCTTCATCAACTGTAGCATATATAAAATTTACATTGAGTATAGTTTCTATTGTTTCTTGAGGAGAACGCATCACCAAATCTTTTAAAGAAACAAAACCAACCAATTTCATCTTTTCATCCACTACATAAATGTAATAAAGCATCTTTTTAGATGGTGCATCTTCACGAATTTTTGCAATAGCTTCTTCTATAGTCATTGAGTTTAAGACAGTTGCAAAATCTGTATTCATAATACCTCCTGCCGTATCTGGCAAATAGGCATTGAGCATAATCACATCTTCTCGAACTTTCCTACTTAAATAAGGTAATAAATGGGCATGCTCCTTATTACTCAAACGTTGGTAAAAATCGACCCGTAAATCAGAAGGCATACAAGAAAAAATTTTGGCAAAGATGCTTTTAGGAATATTATGGTAGAGGTGCATCTGTAAGCCATGATCGTTTAGTAAGGCAAATATTTCCCCTTGTCTGGTAATAGATAAAGTAGTAAATATGCGCATAGCCAACTCAAAAGATTGCTTCTCTAAAAATTTGGCTACCTCTATAGGGGATGCATGCTCTAAACAATGGGCTAATCGCTTCTCTTGCTGCTGTTTGAGTAAACGCGTCCACTTAAAAAACTTATTTTCTCCTTTTAGTTTCATAATCTTAGTTTTTTGGTTTCATATGGTACAACCATGTTTGACCATGCTAGATGAGAAAACAGATTGGTAAAAACCATAAAAGCGCGAGAGTAGCCAAAAGTTGTTACATTTTAAATAAAATAAGATATAATAACCAGGCTAAAACATAACTTTCAGATATTTTAACCACAAGTAGCGTCAAGAAGCGTGCCTAGTTAGGAGGTAAATTTAAGAGAATCTCAAGTAAATTACCAATAAGTAGATCCAAATCTATAGCCATTAGATAACGCATGGAATAGTTTGTCAGATTAGGCTGTTTTGAGATGCTATATAAGACATCTTAGCTTTCTCTGGCATGGGAAAATTGCAGCATATAAAACCACTAGAAATAGGTTTTGCAAGAGGCCTAATGATTTGGTTTAATACTTTAAAGAAAATATATTTGCCTTAGTCCATTTAAAATTATTTAAAGCGAATGAAATCTAAAAAAATAGTATTGTTTCTAACCATTGTCACTGCCTTACTCTCGCTCTATTATCTTTCTTTTACCTTTGTAGATTACCGAGTACAACGCCAAGCGGAACAACAAGCAATGGATCAACAAGGCAAAGTAGATTTTGATAAACGCCAGGCTTATTTAATGGATATATGGAAAAAACCTGTTTACCATTTTTTGGGTACGGATTATACCTATGAGGAGGTAAAGGAGCGATCGCTTAAGCTAGGCTTAGACCTGCAAGGGGGTATGCATGTAACCATGGAACTTATTCCTGTAGAACTTGTCAAAAGCTTGGCTGCCTATAATGCAGATCCTCACTTCCTAGAAGCATTAGAATGGGCACAGCGCGAGCGAGAAAAAGGTCAATCAACTCCTTTTTCAAAACTCTTTGTAATAGCCTATAAAAAGCTTAACCCAACGGGAAAATTAAGTGATATTTTTCCTAATTTTCAAGGAAAATCTTATTTGTTTTCTACTGAAAATGATATTATACAAGCCATTGATCAAGCCATCTCTAATGCAATAGATTGTTCGCTTAGCATTATAGGTTCTAGGTTAGATCGTTTTGGCGCTACACAAACCAATATCCAAAAATTACCTGGCAGTGGGAGGATCCAAATAGCACTACCAGGTGTTACTAATCCGGAGCGGGTTAGAAAATTACTACAAGGGGTAGCACAGTTACGTTTCTGGACAGTAGCAGAAGCTGATACATATGCTCCCGCACTAGAGGCGGTAAACAATTTGTTACTGAACAAAGAAAAAGAAGCCATAAGCGCAACACTCCCAGCAGGGCTCACAGATGAGGAAAAAATGGAGCGCATGCCGAAAGATTCACCCCTTAAAAAGCTTTGCCAATACACTTTCCCTTACACATTGGCCTATCCGCCTGAATCCATGACTCAAATAGAGACCATACTAGGGAGCCAATCGGTTAAAGCATTATTGCCTAAAGGCATTACTTGGATGTGGGATAAAAAAGCCCATACCATAAACGATGGTACAAAAGCCGTTACCCTTTACGCGATTCAACCATCTAAAGGCAATCAGCCGCTTTTAGAGGGAGATATTATTACACATGCAGCTCAAGTTTTTTCTGAAAATGGCTCACCAGCTGTAAGCATGCAAATGAATCAAAAAGGAGCTCGTGTTTGGAAACAGGTCACGGCTAATCATATTGGTAAACGTATTGCTATTGCTTTAGATAATCGAGTTTATTCGGCGCCAGTCGTTAATCAAGAAATTCCAAATGGTCATTCTCAGATAGCTGGTCATTTTACGATAGAAGAAGCCAAAGATTTAGCCAGTGTATTACAAACTGGCTCGTTACCAGCCCCGCTTAGAATTGTTGAAGAGGCCATTATGGGGCCAAGTCTAGGTAAGATAGCCCAAAACCAAGGCCTTATGGCTACAGGAATAGGTCTAGGCTTAATCTTGCTTTTTATGGTTGTTTACTATGCCAAGGCAGGCATAATAGCTAATGCAGCACTGTTATTGAATTTGCTGTTTATCGTAGGCATTTTGGCCCAACTCGATGCGACGTTAACATTACCCGGTATTGCCGGTATTCTCCTTACAATTGGTATGTCGATCGATGCCAATGTTTTGATATTTGAACGTATACGGGAAGAACTGGCTAGTCAAGTTCATATTAAAGAAGCCATCAGGCGTGGCTATGACAAATCATATAGTTCCATTATTGATGCCAATATTACCACCTTTCTGGCTGGGCTCATATTATATTACCTAGGTCAGGGCCCCGTTCGTGGTTTTGCGCTTATTCTCATGATTGGTATCGTCAGTTCTGTTTTTGCTTCTATCTTTATTACAAGATTAATTTTTTCCTTCTTTATGGAAAACCACCGTAAACCAAACTTAACTTTCTCTTACCCAGCCATGCCCATGTTGCTTAAAAACGTGCAGTTTGATTTTATCAAAAATCGTTACCGTTTTTATGTCTGTTCTCTATCATTTATAGCATTAGGTGCATGCTGCTTTTATCGCTACAAAGGGCTTAGATTGGGGGTCGATTTTGTCGGTGGTCGTTCCTACATTGTCCATTTTTCTAAAGCCATGGATCCTTCTTTCCTAAAAGATCGCTTATCTAGCCAATTTCAGGAAGGGGTAGAAGTACGTAGTTATGGTGCCAATAATGTCATGCAAATTACTACCAGCTATTTGCGTAATCAAGAGATTACCGATTCTGATACCAAGATGCGTAATAAACTGGTTGCTGCGCTAAAGGATGTAACACAATTGCAAGAAAATAATGACCTATCAAGCGATCCTGGTTTTAATATTGCGACTACTACTAAAGTAGGGGCTAATGTAGCGCAAGATGTCCAAAAAAGCGCAAAAAAAGCAATTATACTTGCTATATTCGGTATATTTGTGTACATTGCAGTACGCTTTAGAAGATGGAAATTTGGTTTGGCAGCTGTATCCGCACTTATACATGATGCTTTAACCGTTATCGCTGGGTTTTGTATTGCACGTGCCTTTGGAGTAAGCTATGAAGTAAATGAAGTCTTCATAGCTGCTATGCTTACCGTTATTGGCTATTCTATAAATGATACAGTGGTGATTTTTGACCGCATAAGGGAAAAATTAGCTAGTAAGGCTACAGTATTCACCACCGCCATGATCAATGATGCGATTAAAGAGACACTAAGTAGGACTATTATCACCTCTTTTACAACATTACTGGCCGTTTTTATGCTTTTCTTTTTTGGAGGAGAAGCGCTACGCAATTTCTCTTTTGCATTATTGTTAGGTATGTTATTTGGCACCTATTCTTCTATCTGCATTGCAGCCCCTCTTTTAGCAGATTTTGGTAGTAATCCTTCTAAGACTAAATAGTAGATTACCAAATCTAATCCAAAATCCATAAGGCAATAGCCTGCCATAGGTATTACAATCAAGATAAAACCAGTAAAAAGGTATTTATATGAAAATCAGACAAATTATTCCTATTTATATGATCCTAAATGGACTTGGCTCAATAGTCCCAACTATTCTAGTCATTGCCTTTTCAATCACTTTATTTGAAAAAGATAGTAGTGGCGTTTCTGCAGCTTATTTGGAACCAGCTAGTTTGCTAGGGATGGGTTGCGCTGGATTGGTTGGTGGCTTTTTTTTCAAGCGTTTTTCCTCCTATACCATAGGTAGATGTGCGCTCACATGCACAACATGTATCTTATTAGCTTTATTGACATATGGTCAAGCTAATCTACGTAGCTGTACCATTACATTATGGGCGCTTGCCTGCATTATGAGTATTGAACATTCAAATGGTCTTGCCTTTATCAATAGGCACATAGGAGCGCGTGACAAGCCCTTCTTTTTTTCTACTTTTCAAATTTTTTTACAGTTTTTTAATGTTTTAGCACCTATAGTAGCCAAAAATCTATTGGCCATTATGGGACTTAAAATGATTTTACTATTCTGCAGTTTTATCTATATTTTACGTATACTACCCTGGCAGCTATTTCGCGCAGCAGATCTTGGTGCAGAGGAAGTTGTATTACAACCATCTGGTATGTTAACAGGCTTTAAAGAAATTGTTCAAAATCCTGGACTCTTACGCGTAACTAGTTTTCGTCTCGTGAACTATATAGCCACTATAGCTTACACAGTAAGTCTACCTATTCTGGTAGCCAGAATGGCTAACAACAATAGCCAGCTCAATGCGCAATTGCTCAGTTATAGTGCTAGTATGATTCCGCTAGGCTTTATTCTTAGTGGCATATGTGGTTCATGGATCTTAAAAAGACAACCCAAATGGATTATTGGCTTTTTTAACATGAGCCCTATTCTTATTGTTTCCGCTTCGATTATGGCTTTTTATGTACGGCAGCCATTTTATCTTCAGATAACGGCATTGCTCTATGGCATGGGGCTTTATTTGTTCAGGACAGCTATTTCTATTATAGGCCAAGCCTTGACTAAAAAAGATAAATTGGCCCATGTTATTTTAGTCGGCGATGCAGTGGTCAAATCTTTTGCTTATGGCATTGGTTCTTTGATACCATTTTGGATCGTGCTGCCTCCTTTATGGGGTATAGCGCACCCATTTGTAGGGTTTGTCTTATGTTCTTTACTTTCATTGGGCATGACCAAACCTATTACCAAAATATATTTGGAATCTTTGTGCAAAAAAAATAGGTATTAAACCTAGGCCCTATAAGTCAAAAAACAGCAACCACCTGGTCGTTCTTATTTAAAATGCAAATATGAAAAAACATATTCCAAACTGTTTATCTGTTTTAAACCTAATTAGTGGTGCTATAGGTACCCTATTGGCGCTCAACGACTATTTGGTATATGCTGCTTATGCGATCTTTATGGGTGCTTGTTTTGATTTTTTGGATGGCTTTATGGCAAAGCTATTGCGTGCGCAGTCATTATTGGGCAAACAATTAGATTCATTAGCCGATGTGATTACATTTGGGATGTTGCCTGGTGCTATCCTATATAGGTTAATTCAAACGTATGAAAGCTGTCCTTATCGCCCTTATATAGCCTTGTTAATCCTTGTCTTTGCTGCACTTAGATTGGCTAAGTTCAATGTGGATCCTCAACAAACAGATGAATTTATAGGGTTGCCCACACCAGCTAGTGCGATTATAGTGGCTACCGTGCCGATCATCTTAAAACGTGCTCTTTATCCGCAGTTGGTGCATGGATTAACGCGACCCTTAGTACTGCCTTTGTTAACTATGCTACTGGCTTATCTATTGGTTGCTAATATTCGATTTATAGCCTTCAAGTTTAAAGGATTTTCTTTTCGAGCGAATAGGTCTCGTTACCTTTTAATCATCCTATGGACGCTATTAATAACTACCATGCATGTGGAGGGCCTTTTTATTAGTATGTGGCTATATGTGTTCTCTTCCTTATGGAAGACAAAATTAGGATAAAAATAAAAAACTGTTTTCATCAAGGCTTTCATTAAAATGAAAAAAAAAATACTAACAGGTGATAGACCAACTGGTAAGCTTCATTTAGGCCATTATATTGGCTCTTTACAAAATAGAATCAAATTACAAAATCACTATGACCAGTATATCCTAGTAGCAGATGTGCAAGCCTTGACAGATCATTTTGATCATCCAGAAAAAATTACAGAAAATATTATTGAAGTTGCCAAAGATTATTTAAGTGTTGGGATTAATCCTAACCAAACAACCATTGTGGTGCAGTCTCAAATACCAGAAATTGCAGAATTAACGGTTTACTATCTGAACCTAGTTACCGTAGGTCAATTGAGCCGTAATCCCACCGTAAAGTATGAAATTCAGCAAAAAGGGTATAATGAGGCTATTCCGGCTGGTTTTTTCTGCTATCCGGTCAGTCAAGCAGCAGACATTACGCTCTTTCAAGCAGAGCTAGTACCCGTTGGAGATGATCAATTACCCATGATTGAGCAAACCAATGAAATTGTTCGGCGGTTTAATAGGCTCTATCATACCAACATTTTAAAAGAATGCAAAGCTATTCTAAGTAAAACATCTAGATTAGTTGGTATAGATGGCAGATCTAAGTCAAGTAAATCACTGGGTAATGCCATTGCACTTGCTGATCCACCAGAAGTCATCAAACAAAAAGTTTTTCAAATGTATACAGATCCTGGCCATGTTAAAGCTAGTGATCCTGGCCGGGTAGAAGGCAATGTTGTATTTAGCTATTTGGATGCTTTTCACAATGATCAAGAAGCGGTTGCCGACTTAAAAGCCCAATACAAGCGTGGTGGATTAGGTGACGTAGTCATTAAAAATATCTTAAATGATCGTTTGCAACTTTTATTAGAACCGATCAGAGAAAAAAGAAATAGCTTAGACACGAAAGTGGTAGAGGAAATACTTCATGTTGGTACCCAAAAAGCAGCTCAATTGGCAAAAAAAATGATGAAAATGGTCCGAGAAGCGATGGGTATTCCATTTGTTTGGGACAACAAATAATATAAAATGGATATGTATCTATGCAGCAGTATCGTAATTTATTTGATTATTAAATAGAATAGCATTTTACTCAGTCCCCTTCGTGGGCTTTAAACAAAATGATTTTCTATTCCGCTGATAAGCAGATATTTTAAAGACTACACTTTACTGAAAGTGCTAAATTTCTTATCGGTGGCCATGTTGCACAAAAATGCCCCTTGGAAAAAGTTACGATTAGAAAGCGCAGTTTACAGATGAAAAGAAAAACGTTTCCGTTCACCCAATGGCGTCAACTTAAGGAATTTATAATTATTTTTATTTGATTATAAGTCTTTTTTATCTTACTTTTTTCTTGATAAAAAAGTAAGCAAAAAATCAAGCCCTGAGTAAAAAGTTGCTGAAAGCAGCCCTAACAGCTGGAAAAACAGAACTCGCCCGCTTCGCGGGCTTCAA
>NZ_JAACGG010000221.1:0-450 GCF_022810525.1 Candidatus Cardinium sp. cByotN1 | reverse complement strand
TTTTCCTCCAACAATTCAAGATCATCTCTCTCTCTCTCTCTCTCTCTCTCTCTCTCTCTCTCTCCTTTCCTCCCTTGTTGACATGAATATTCAAGTGATTTCGCGCTCCACTCAAAACTAATCGTATCTATCGCAAAAACCATATACATATATACGTATGCACACAAAAATACATCAATTTCATCGGAATCAGCATCTATCTGGTGACACAAAACTGCATCAAGCATTCATCTGGTTCTTTTTTCTTCTTCTCTCCCTTTGATATACTCTTTCTTTCTTCTCTCTCTCTCAACGTCATGGTGGGTCTTCACTCAGTTAACTGATAAACTTTCTCATCTTCTTCTAATCTCACTTGCAGCATCCCCATAGTTTTTCTGTTATTTTTTTCCCAATTTCAATGCTTTTGATGTTTAATTTCTCTTTTTCTTATCTCGATTAGATATTCTCTTC
>NZ_JAACGG010000220.1:0-749 GCF_022810525.1 Candidatus Cardinium sp. cByotN1 | reverse complement strand
CTCTGGATCACGCTATAGAAGCTCTGGTGTAACAAGTGATCTACAGGCTATGGTTGAGTATGCTGCTGCTGCTGTAAAATCCGAGGAAGTGTGCACACAAAACTCAATTCAACACAGCTCTAATATTGGTCATGAAGTTCGAATATCTGGTATCAACAGTGTTTCATCTCAGTCAGCCAATCACGATATATACTCTCAGGGTTCATCAATGAATGTTAACAGTCAAGTAGCAGCTAATGAAAATGTTTCCAACAGTCCTGGTGAAATAGATGATAGCAAGCCTCCTTATTCATACGCTCAATTGATTGTTCAAGCCATAACTAGTGCTCCTGATAAGCAGCTAACCCTTAGTGGTATATATTCGTTTATTACCAGGAATTATCCTTATTATAGAACAGCGGATAAAGGATGGCAGGTAATTTGAAATCTAAAGACCCATTTTTTCAGGCTCTCAACATGATTAAGATTTGAGAGAGCCTTCTTCAATTATTCTCTCAAAACAGCTGATTATATTATAGCTCCAATGCTAATACTTCACTATGCTTACTTATAGAATTCCATCCGGCACAATCTATCGTTGAATCGATATTTCCAGAAAGTCGCACGATCTCAAGAGGAGCCTGGAAAAGGCTCATTTTGGAGAATAGACCCCGCTTCAGAACCAAAACTTGTGGAGCAAGCATTCAAAAGAAGACGGCAGCGCCCGATTTCATGTTTTTCTCGTAATCAAGCGAATAATTCTAGATCTG
>NZ_JAACGG010000219.1:0-405 GCF_022810525.1 Candidatus Cardinium sp. cByotN1 | reverse complement strand
CGTTTTCATTAAATAAATCGGAGAAAAAGGAACACAAATTCAATTATCGGTGATTTCTGAAAAGGAAAATGTCTCAAACAAAGGGAAAAAGAAGAAAGTGAATAATAGAAAAAAATATTCGATAGAATAGAATATCCATAAAATGATAGGGAAAAGATACACGGTATCATGAAATATCATGTTATTCAAAATGATCTTGAGGCGTTCATATTTTTGTCATACAAGTATGATGAAAATGGATGTTGGAAGTAGAGAGCAAGAGAGAGAAAAAAAACGAAGCAAGTAAACCCTAGAATTGGAATGAATGAGAATAAATGTATGTATTTTTGCTTATCCCACGTCACACAAGAGAAAATAGTAATCATTGTCCACGTTTGAGAGGAATAGAAGAGAGAGAGAGAGAGA
>NZ_JAACGG010000218.1:0-391 GCF_022810525.1 Candidatus Cardinium sp. cByotN1 | reverse complement strand
AAAAGGTGGTCAAAGATACACTAATAACAATCAGGAGAGTTTGTCTAATTTCCTTATGATTGTTGACCTAACAATCATTCGGAACGATTGTCACACCGCTGTTATACCAAGCTTTTATGAACAGCAATGTGGATCGATGAAAAGATGCTTCCGATCAGTAAGATGGTCGAGTAGTAGTTGATATAATCGATTGATCAGTCCTTTCTGCCACACTTTGTACGTGCTTGTGTTTTGATAGTTTCTTTTGATGATCTGAATCATCAAATTAAATTTTCATCGGATCGAAATTTGAGATCGAACTGAAATAAGAAGAAAAAAGTTTACCCTCTATTCGTCGAGTGAGCGATCCTGATTTCAACAGACACGAAGTTTGAAGAGAGAGAGAGAGAGA
>NZ_JAACGG010000217.1:0-840 GCF_022810525.1 Candidatus Cardinium sp. cByotN1 | reverse complement strand
ATTGTCGACTCACTTCTTCTTCTTCTTCTTCTTCTTCTTCTTCTTCTTCTTTCTCCTTTTCCCTTCTTCTGCTCGCTTATCGAATTAGTTCTCATTGCTTCCTTACTGATCAATCGATATGAATGCCCGGGCTGGGAAAAGGGAATTACGATCAGACAAACACAGGGCCAACAAGATGCTCAAATATACACGAATAGGTAAATTTACGGAGAGAGAGAGAGAGAGGCAAGTCAGCAAGAAGGGTGTGTGAGTGTGTTATTGTATAGAATTGGTTGAGAGCTTGTTTTGAAGAATCAGAATATCTGATTGATTGAAGGATCGATAGAGATGTCATCAGTTATATCATAACATAGGAGAATTGAGCTGAATTCCCAGATACACAAAACTCAAGAATAGTGTGAATAGGATTTGATGGCAATATTATGGTGCCAAAAGTTTTACCAAGGGATCCGTTTTTGAAGGCATGAAAGCTATTCGGAATATTTATATGTTCGATAGAAAGAAAGAGAAATTCGAGAAATGGAAGAAAATAAATCTCATGATAGATCTGGAGATCATGAGAACTTCCTCGGATTCAAGTTGATGTTCTGTAGTTTAGGGAAATAATAATAATATATTTGAAGAATGGATTGGAAAATGTTTCGCTCTGCTAGTATTTGATTTGGGATAAGAGTTGGATACAAAGGGAAGAGATCTTGGAAGGAGATATATATCTTCCAAATTGTAGGAGGTATGATGGAAGAAATGAGTACAGATCACAATAGTTGTAGCTCATTGTATGACCTATTAGTTCCTATGGCCAATGACCATTGTATGGCGGGTAAAAGTCATGAGGCACAT
>NZ_JAACGG010000216.1:0-640 GCF_022810525.1 Candidatus Cardinium sp. cByotN1 | reverse complement strand
TCGCCTTCAAAAAAATATTTGGTGTAGAGGAAAATAAGGATCTACTTATTGCCTTAATAAATGCTACTGTCTCGCCAGAAGACCAAGTAGTAGAGGTTACTCTATTAAACCCCTATAACCCAAAAAGCTTTAGCAACGACAAACTTTCTATACTAGATATCAAAGCAGTAGGGGAAAATGGTAAAAGGTTTAATATAGAAATCCAAATCACGGATGAATCAGATTATGATAAAAGAGCCCTATATTACTGGGCTAAATTGTATACAGAGCAATTAAAGGTTTCACAGAATTATTCTACTTTAAATAAAGCCATAGGTATTCATATTCTTAACTTTATTTCTATAACAGATAGTAAAAAGTATCATAACGTATTCCATATCACCGAAAAAGAGAGTGGACTACCCTATTTTACCGATCTAGAATTGCATACTATAGAGCTCAGTAAGTTCAGTAACAACCCTAATGAAGATCTAACCAGTTTATTGCAGAAGATAAAAAATTCGCTAGACATTTGGACTGCTTTTCTGACTAGAAATGATCTACTTAATAAAGACAACTTACCCGAACGCTTAGATAATAATACCCTCAAGAAGGCTTTACACGTTTTAGAGACCATGAACTTTACCGATGAGGAAAGAAT
>NZ_JAACGG010000215.1:0-338 GCF_022810525.1 Candidatus Cardinium sp. cByotN1 | reverse complement strand
GTATTCCATATCACTGAAAAAGAGAGTGGCCTGCCGTACTTTACGGATCTAGAATTGGATACCATAGAACTGAGGAAGTTCAGTAAGGACCCTAATGAAGACTTAACCAGTTTATTGCAGAAAATAAAAAACACGCTGGATATTTGGACCGCATTTCTGACTAGAAATGACTTGCTCAACAAAGACAACTTACCCGAACCATTAGCTAATGAGAAGCTTAAGAAAGCCTTGCATCTATTAGACACCATGAACTTTACCGATCAGGAAAGAATGGCTTACGAAGATCACTTAAAATGGCTCAGAATAGAAGCTAATACTATAGAAAAAGCTAGAAATGA
>NZ_JAACGG010000214.1:0-701 GCF_022810525.1 Candidatus Cardinium sp. cByotN1 | reverse complement strand
TCATTTTCTTTTTACTTTTTTCTACTTTATTTGATCGTTGATCATCGTTTGACTCATCAACAACAACAGTTTGGTTAGCACGAGCCATCTTTTCTCGGAAATATGACTCCCAGTCAACAACCTTACCGCGTCCCCTGGGAAATGACCAAGTAATATTTCCCAATAATGCATCATCAATAAACTCTGGACTTAATTTATGTAAAACAATATCAAATGGCTTCACAATGGCATACGGATTGGCTATCTTTTCTCCTGGTCGATACAGGCTTGAACCCGCCGATTGACGTGGTGATTGACGTCGATTCATGGTACACCACTTCACCCAATCAACACTCAACACTTATATACACACCAACAATTGTCCATAAGATGATCACAATCAAAGAAAATCAGTAAAAAATTAACCACTTTTACCGCCATGCAAACCACTACATTCACTGGCAATGTTATGTATTACACAGATGTGTGTATAAACATAACATTGTGTACATCAATATACATGTATAAAGCGCATGAACTTTATGATAACAGCTTTCAATAGTAGCGGTACTTTTGAATTTGAGGAAACAAAGTTGAGTTTAAAGTAACGGAATCGATTGGGTGAAGTTGGGGTAGAAGTGAGTAGATTGAATCCGCTAAATTGTTGATTCGTGTCCAAATAGTTGATCTGTTAGAGATTTTTTTCCTTCTTCTTCTTCTTC
>NZ_JAACGG010000213.1:0-646 GCF_022810525.1 Candidatus Cardinium sp. cByotN1 | reverse complement strand
GAAGAAGAAGAGAGAGAGAGAGAGAGAGAGAGAGAGAATTGATATCTCATTAGTCTTTAAGTTATCGGTAAGGGAAATGAATGGGTACTGGGGCGAAGTTACCAAGCAGCCACTTCGTTATCGAATCGTTATTTGAAATTCTGTGTGTAGTTATGATAAAACTGATCATGCATACTTTTTTACTGATGAGATGTTATTATCAAAATAACCCCTAAAATCTAATGAGATGTGACATGAAGTTTGAGCATAAGAAAAGTTTTTCAATCCTCTGTAGAAACAATTCTTTTCTCTCAGTAATAACAAGTATAAGCCTCTTGGAACATGAATATTAACGAATCTATTCTTACCTCCGACAAAGAGGCTGTTATCAGGGTAAGAGTTATCCACGTGTGCATCGTGTAATGTTTCTCTTTTCTATCCATTGCTCCATGTGATCGGCTCGGAGTGATTATTTCGTACACCTTATGATGCGAGAATTGCATGTTCAGGAATTGTTAGAAATTATTTGGAGAAAGGTGACGAAATTGGTCAGAAATTGTGGAGATATAAGGGAAACATGGAACCATTTGGCTGTACAATTTAATTGGGTACGGATTCGTTCTTCCATCTGAGTTGAAACCATCGTTCCGATGCTCTGGGTTACAAA
>NZ_JAACGG010000022.1:0-12764 GCF_022810525.1 Candidatus Cardinium sp. cByotN1 | reverse complement strand
CCACAGTCGTCAACGGATACCAAATTTTTAGTATCCATTCAAGGCTATGGCGGTTTGGAGTCCAGTTCTGCCAGCGTAGTGAATGGATATTACAACTATAGGCGCTGCTTTCAGTAGTTTTTTTCATCTTAGATAATCTTTACCAACCATCAACATATAATTAAATGCTTCTTGGTATTCATTCTTAATCTTACCCTCTAATATAGCTTCTTTAACAGCCTCTTTAATAAAACCCACCTGAGCACAAGGTTTTAGGCCAAACGTTTCCATAATAACAGCACCAGTAATAACCGGTTGAAAATTTCTAATCTTATCACGTGCTTCTACCGCTAAGACCCTTTTTTGAACCCTATCAAAGTTAGCTAAATATTGTTGCACCTTGGTTTCATTTTTGGAGGTAATATCGGCTCTACACAATAAGAATAAATCCTCTAAGTCATCTCCAACCTCATATAAAAGGCGCCGTATGGCCGTATCAGTAACCTCCTTTGCCAAGGCTATAGGGCGCAAGTGTAATCTAACCAATTTTTGTACATATCCCAGAATTTCCTTGTTAGTAGGAAAGCGCATTCTTTTAAAAAGTTTAGGTAACATTCTAGCACCTAGATCTTCATGACCGTGAAAAGAAAAACCATGTATAGGATCAAATTTTTTAGTTAATGGTTTGGCTATATCATGAAAAACAGCTGCCCAACGAAGCCATAATTTAGAAGAATGTCGGGCCACATTGTCCAAAACTTCAAGGGTATGTAGAAAATTATCTTTATGAGAATGGCAACCAATCTGTTCTTTTCCTGAAAGCTTTTGTAGTTCTGGTAGTACCACTGATAATAGGTGGCTATCAAACAAAAGTTTAAAGCCATAAGCGGGTCGATCAGTAGCTATCATTTTATGTAACTCTTCGGCAATACGTTCCTGAGCGATAATAACCAATCGATTGCCAACAGCCGACATGGCTACCCATGTTTCTGGTGCTATGGTAAAATTTAGTTGAGTAGCCAATCGTATGGCACGCATAATGCGTAATGGATCATCTGAAAAAGTTTGATTCGGATTACAAGGCGTTCTAATCAAGCCATGGATCAAGTCATGCTGTCCATTAAATGGATCCACTAATCTCCCATAATCTTTTTTATTTAAAGAGATCGCCATGGCATTGATAGTGAAATCTCGACGCAGTTGGTCATCAGCCAGCGTCCCAGTTGATACACTCGGATTACGAGAATTGGGCAAATAAGATTCCTTTCTAGCACCTACAAACTCCACGTCGCACCCATCCCACTGCAACATGGCAGTACTAAAACTTTTAAATAAGGTAACGGAAACATCTTTATACTTTGCTACAACTTGTGCCAGAGCCATACCATCCCCTACGCAAACAATATCAATATCTTTGGAGATACGTCCTAAACATAAATCTCGTACAAACCCACCTACTACATAGGTTTCTAATTGAAGCCCATCAGCCATCTGGCCAATTTGACGCAAGATGGGATGATCCATAATGCCATCTAAAGCTACCATAGCCTCTTTACTTTTTACACTTTCCAAGATTCTATTTTTTAATTGTATGCTTGCAGCATCAGTAGTTAAGCAGCAGGAGTAGCCTCAACTCCTTGCTCTACAACCACTTCTTCTTTTTCCTCTTTGTATTCGTAAAAAGTTTCTTCTATAGATTCAGTCACTTTTTCTATGACCGCTTTATTATTAAGCTCAGAAATCCCACGTTTTACAGAAACACCTACTTTATTACCATGACAGGTACCATATACTTTTATACGCTTAAAATTTCTAGTAACTAAACCTTCTGCATGTTGTGTAGCAACAGGCAGCAACATATCATGCTCAGAGTTTGGATTACCGCCAATCAATTCTGCATAGGTGACATTGAGTTCAGTCAATGCTTTGGCGCTAATAGGGTATTGAAATGTATCAAAAAGCTCAGAAAAGTCAGTTAAAACACCTGCAATAGCGGTAATCGGCCAATCAACTTCCTTAAGGCTTGAGACAACATAATTACGAATAAAATCACTTTCTGGGTCTAAATCTGCAATGCCATCTATCTGGCCAAATTTCATAAACAATGGCGCTGCCTTGCCATAGACCTTAGGATGGTGTTTTGCTAATTCTGGTGCTTTTTTGAAAAAATATCCCCTTACAGTTTTGCTGTAGTTTGGTTGTATCTTATCTAAGGTTATAGCTATTTTACGAAATTTTTCATTGAATGTTTTAGCACGCTTAATATGCTGGAATATAGGAGCGCCTTTCCACGGTGTCCCTATAGTAATCAATTGTTCTATAGTGATGGCACATTCACGTTTCAAGCGAGCCTCATACTCTTTGGCAACAACCAAAGCCCGCAATCCTCCTTGGCTATGGCCTACAAGTATAAGATGACTACCAAAAGGAATTTTTGCTTTGATCTCTTCATAAGCTAATCTAGCTTGCTGTTTAATGGATAACTTCGAGCTAAGACTAGCAGATTTTTGGTTATTAGAGTCTTTGTTAACACTTTTTAAGGCCACTATAGTTGCATGGGGAAATCTTTTTTCTAATATTGCTATCATGGCATTAAAATCAGAAGAAATTCTAGCAAGTCCATGCAATAATACAATAGCTTGTTTATATTCTGCCACTTTAGCTACTCGCTTGATATTTTTTACTCCTTTTCTAGAAAGCTCAAGTTCATCCGACACATCTAGATTTTGTTCATCCGTTCTTTTGCTTTTATTGTTTTGTTGAGCAGTATGCTCTTTCTCTAATAAAACTGGTGGGTCTAATACCATTGGCTCAACTGCTGCAGACAGTTCATCTTTTTTATGCTTATCAGAGCAACTTTTACCACTACAACTAACAATCAAGGAAAAGCAAAAAACTAAACTAAAGCGATAAATCCAAATAAAGCATTCATAAAGGCCTGTGGTAGGGTACATACTAATAAATTTCTATAAAGAGAATTTTAGAAACACTACTTTTGCTGGTAATAATTTAAGTACTAGCTAGTACTTAAATTATTACGTAGATTTAGTAGGTTTTGGTTTTGGACTCGGTACCTTCTACAGACTCTTCTATAAACGCTAAGGAAGCTTAATAGGAAATTAAATTGGTGCGAGCCGAGTGGATCTAGCAAATATAGGCTTTTTAAAACTATTTTAAAAATTGTAGATAATTAATAACAGATAGCGACAACAGCATACAGAGATGGTTTTGGCCTTTATCCAACTATTTATTAAATTGCTGTCCTGCTTAATATTTATGATTCAACAAATGAAAGGGGTTAATCTTCAATTACCTTAGAAAGATTGAAAGGACTAACAAATTGATTATTTTGGATCAAATATAAAAATAAAAATAGTTATTACAATGGATCCAGTTATACAACCAACCTATCTTTCTGGGCTCAATGAGATGCAAAAGCAGGCAGTGGTTCATACCGAAGGTCCATCGATTGTTGTGGCAGGTGCTGGCTCAGGCAAAACAAAAGTATTAACGGCCAGAATAGCCCATATCCTTAAGGAAAAAAAAGCAGCGCCTGATCAGATTCTTGCTTTAACCTTTACCAACAAAGCTGCTGCTGAAATGCGTCATCGCATTACTAAGATAGTGGGTAATGGTGCACAAGCCATATGGCTCGGGACTTTTCATAGTGTTTTCGTCAAACTACTAAGACAAGAGGCCAATACTTTAGGCTATCCTACCCATTTTAGCATTTACGACACAGACGACAGCAAATCACTCATCAAACAAATTACTAAAAGCCTTGCCCTGGATGATAAAATATATAAACCAGGAGTTATATTGGGACGTATCTCCTATGCTAAAAATAGGTTGATTACACCAGAAGTTTATGCGGCAGACCCAACCTATCAAAAAGAAGATAGCCATATGCGTATGGCTAGGTTCAGTGAAGTCTTCTTAAGATACACCAACCACTGTTTACAGGCTGGTGCCATGGATTTTGATGACTTATTAGTACAGACTTATAAGTTATTATATGATTATCCTGCATTAAGCACAAAGTATCAACAACAATTTCGCTATTTATTTATTGATGAGTTTCAAGATACGAATCTAGTTCAGTACCGTATTGCTAAAAAACTAGCTTCCTGCCACCAGAACATTTGTGTAGTAGGAGATGATGCACAAAGCATTTATGCATTTAGAGGAGCTGATATTCAAAATATTTTGCATTTTTCCCATGATTATCCCAACCATCAAATGATCAAACTAGAGCAAAATTACCGTTCTACTAGGCATATTGTTGAGGCAGCCAATCGAATCATTAGTCACAATGAACATCAGTTAAAAAAAAAGGTTTGGACAGATAATCCAGTCGGGCCACCGCTTGAGGTACTAAGAGCTATATCAGATATGGAAGAGAGTCGGTTAGTAGTAGATGCCATAATGGCAGAAAAGCTAAATGGTCAACTGCTCTATCGAGATTTTGCCATCCTATACCGTACCAATAATCAATCTCGAAACTTTGAAGAAGCATTGCGTAAAAAAAACATTCCTTATCGCATCATAGGTGGCCTCTCTTTCTATCAGCGTAAAGAAGTAAAAGATCTTTTAGCCTACTTGCGTTTTGTAGTAAACTATAATGATACCCAAGCCTTTAGAAGAATTATTAATTTCCCTAGGCGGGGTATTGGCCCCACTACCATTGATAAAATATTTGCTATGGTAGCGGAAACAAAGCTTCCTCTCTGGACCCTACTACGCAATGTAAATGACTATTTAAGTGGGGCTACTGCAGCTGCTGTTAGTCGTTTTGTAACACTTATTCATACGGTTACTCTAAAACTAGCAAACGAAAATGCATATGCTATAGCAAACTATATGGCCCAAGCATCTGGCCTGCTCAAGGAGCTGCATGAAGATAAAACGGTAGAAGGATTAACCCGCTATGAGCATATACAAGAACTATTGAATAGTATCAAACAATTCGTAGACCACCCTGAAAACAGGGATCCAAGCCTGGGTAGTTTTTTACAAGAAATCGCATTAATGACCAGTGCCGATAAAGAAGACGCAAATGAAGATAGCCTAACACTAATGACCATTCATGCTTCTAAAGGCTTAGAATTCAAATATGTATATCTGGTAGGCATGGAAGAAGAACTCTTTCCTTCTTCTATGATGTTAGGCAGCAACGCAGATTTAGAAGAAGAAAGGCGTCTTTTCTATGTAGCTGTTACCCGTGCACAAATTCAGCTAACCTTATCTTATGCTTTAAGCAGATACAGATTTGGTAAATTAGCCAACGTAAAGCCCAGTCGTTTTTTACAAGAGATAGGTTGGGCAAATCATAGAGGGAGCCAAGCAACAACTCCCCAAAAGCCAGTAACCACAATAAACGATCCAGTTAGAAAACTAGTGGCCGCTTCCGTTCCATCCTTTCTCTCTACAGTGTCCACAACTAAGCTCCAAGTTGGCAACACCGTACGTCATCTCCATTTTGGTGTAGGAAAAGTTTTACAGTTAGTAGAAACGGCAGATATGCATAAAGCTGTTATTCTTTTTCATAAATTTGGAGAAAAGACCCTCTTGTTAAACTACGCAAAACTAGAAATTTTGCCTCCAAAATAAAGCCTGTATTTAAATAGATATGATTGCTCATTAACCTAATAATCCATAATGTACGACTATAACACAATGCGATCGCCTTTAATGCTTAAAGAATATGGTAGAAACATACAGAAGCTTATGGAGCAGCTGGTAACCATTGAAGACAAAACAGTTCGCACGCAAAAAGCCTATGGCATTGTAAAGCTGATGGAGGTGGTGAATCCTAATGCAGAGTCTTCACAAAAACGTTGGGATGATCTTTTTATATTATCAGACTACAAATTAGATATTGATAGTCCTAATCCCAAACCTATTAAGAGAGAAAGCAGCCAACAGCATTATGTTCATATGCCTTTTATTCAGCTAATCAGATATAAATATTATGGAAGACATATGGAGTCACTCATACAAAAGATAAGCACCCTACCTACTCGTAAAGAGCAAGATCAAATGATTATAACAGTTGCCAGGCTGATGCGTCGTTTTAGTAGTATATGGAACAATGATTATATCAGTAATGAAAGAATTATGCAGGATATCAAACGCATGATTCCAGATGATACAACGCTAGATGTAGCAATCATACGAACCCTACCAGATGAAGGTAACAATGGTCAAAAACCCAGAACTAAGCAGCACGTCAAATCCAACCATTTTAAAAAGCAACCCAACCAATAGTCGGTTGGTATATAAAATATAAATCTGGGCAATGGCTAAATTTATGATCGATGGAGGGCGCCATTTGGCAGGGACCATTCAACCGCAAGGCTCAAAAAATGAAGCACTACAAGTAATCTGTGCTACCTTATTGACTGATGAAGTAGTAACCTTACATAACATTCCTAATATCGCTGATGTACAGAGTGTGATGAAACTTTTAACCCTTTTAGGTGTACAAATTACTCGGTTGGGAGATAAAGGCTATCAGTTTTGCGCGAAGCATGTTGCCAAAGAGGCTATGCTTACAGCTACATTTCGCCAAGAATACACTAAGGTAAGAGGCTCTATTATGTTACTGGCACCCTTTTTAATCCGTTTCAAGCAGTGCCTTATAGCTAAGCCTGGAGGAGATAGAATTGGCCGAAGAGGGCTTCATGCTCATTTTGAAGGGCTAGCACAACTAGGTATTTCTTTTTACTACCATGCTGCTCAGGCAACTTGGGAAGTAAAATACCAGGAATTAAAAGGCGCTGATGTATGGATGTCAGAACCATCGGTAACAGGCACCGCCAACTTAATTATGGCGGCCAGCATGGCCAAAGGCAAAACTATTATTTATCCTGCAGCTTGTGAGCCACATATACAGCAACTTTGCCATATGCTGGTAGCAATGGGAGCACGCATTAGCGGTATTGGTTCCAATCTACTAACTATAGAAGGCGTACCTGTTTTAGGTGGTACAACCCATACTATCTTACCAGATATGTTGGAAATTGGCAGCTTTATTGGATTGGCTGCAACTACCCAATCAGCATTAACCATTACAGATGTGCCTATGCCATTTTTTGCACCTGTTTGGTATTGTTTTAAAAAGTTGGGTATTGTTCTAGAACAACAGGGCAACCAATTGCATATTCCGGTGCAGCCCTGCTATAAGATCAAACCAGAAATGGATGGGAACTTGGTAACCCTTTATGATGCAGTTTGGCCAGGAATACCTGCTGATTTAATCAGCATTGCTGTTGTAACTGCGGTACATGCACAAGGGCATATGCTAATCCACCAGAAAATGTTTGAAAGCAGGCTCTTTTTTGTAGATCATTTGATTGAAATGGGAGCACGATTGGTCTTATGTGACCCACATAGGGTACATATAGTAGGTTTAGGGAATAGCCATAAACTACAAGGTACCCATATGAGTTCAAGTGATATTAGAGCCGGTATTGCTTTGTTAATTGCAGCACTAGCTGCAGAAGGCAGCAGTACCATTGAAAATATTAGTCAAATTGATCGAGGTTATGAATATATTGACCAACGACTCAATGCATTAGGTGCCTCAATTGAAAGGGTTGAATAAAACCTGAACAACGCCTATTGTGTATCTATTCAGGAAGTATCTGCTCATGACACTGGTAAAAAATGAATTTTTGTTGTTACTTTTTTCCTGATAAAGAAGTAATCAAAAAATCAAGCCCTGGGTAAAAAGTTGCTGAAAGCAGCCCTAACAGCTGGAAAAACAGAACGCGCCCGATTCGCGGGCTTCAAACAGGCTGTTTTTCTATTTCAGCTGTGAGGACTGCTTTCTGATCGCAACTATTTTACAAGGGGCGTTTTTTTCTTTATGTACGCTGCCATAGTGGTGAATAGATACAATACGTGATTGCTCATCGCAACTATTTTACAAGGGGCATTTTTCCTAGAACCGCCATAGCCTTACATGCATACTCCTGCAACTGTTTTTCTTTTCAACTGGTGAGCTATGCTTGCTGATCGCAAATTTTTACAAGGGCCATTTTATAAGCAGCCCCACCATAGTGCTGCATGGATATAGAATTTTTTCTACTGATTTATAATATTTTTTATATAAATTCTACCACAAAGCTTCCTGTGCTGGCTGAATAGCTATATTGTGATAAACTTTTTGAACATCATCATCATCCTGTAAGGCATCTATTAGCTTGATCAGTTTAGGCAATGCTGTATCACTTACCTGGACAAAGGTATGGGGAATGTATTCTAAACCTGCAGAAGTTGGTGCAATAGCAACTGTTTCCAAGTGCTTCTGTATTTTCCCAAAGTCTTCTATAGCACAAACCACATGCAGGAAACCACCATCATTTTCTAATGATTCTGCTCCTGCATCTATTAATCCCAATGTAAAATCATCTTGATCCTCCACATCACCTTCAGGAATAGTAAAAACGCCTTTATAATCAAATAAGAAAGTAATAGCGCCATTTTTTTCTAAACTACCTCCATATTTGCTAAATATAGCCCGCACATTAGCTACCGTTCTAATCACTTTATCTGTCATACAGACTACCATGATGGCCACACCACTTGTGCCATATCCTTCATAGGTAACTTCATGATAGACCGAGCCATCATTACCACTAGCCTTACTAATGGCACGCAGAATAGCATCTTTGGGCATATTGGCACCCTTGGCATTTTGAATAGCCAAACGCAATCGTGGATTCAAGGCTGGTTCAGCGCTACCACTTCTGGCAGCTACTGTTATTTCTTTTACTAGTTTGGTAAAAATTTTACTTTTTTTTGCGTCATTTACACCTTTTTTACGCTTAATATTAGACCACTTACTATGTCCTGCCATTTTATTTTTTTATGTAGAAAAAATAGATTGTACCAGTACTATAGATGAACGTTATCGAACAGTCAATAGCGTTACCTTAGCGCATAAATATATAGCAATCTTGCCAGAAGCTTCTGGCAAGATTACCTAAAAAGAAAATACTTTGATATAAAATTATTTTTATTTGTCGAACAAATCAGCGGTATAAGGCAATCGCAAATGCTTATAGGCAGCCTCTGTTGCGACTCTGCCACGTGGGGTGCGTTTGATATACCCTTCTTGAATCAGAAATGGTTCATAGACTTCTTCTATCGTTTCTGCTTCTTCTAAGCACGCGGTTGCAATAGTGGTAAGACCTACCGGACCACCTTTGAACTTTTCAATAATATTGATAAGGATACGTTTATCCATTTCATCTAGTCCATTCTCATCTACATTCAAAGCCGCTAGGCTTAGAATAACCATCTCTTTGGTAATGCGTCCATCTCCTTTAATCTGCGCAAAATCTCGGGTACGCTTCAATAGATTATTGGCTATACGTGGAGTACCTCGACTCCGCCTGGCAATTTCATAAGCAGCTTCTTGGTCAATAGGGGTACCCCATATGCCACTGGCTCGCTGAACGATTTTCGTGAGCAATGCAGCAGGGTAGTAATCCAATCGTGCATTAATGCCAAAACGAGCCCGTAAAGGTGCTGTTAGCAAACCGGATCGAGTGGTAGCCCCAATCAAAGTAAAAGGATTTAATGCCAACTGTACACTACGTGCATTGGGACCTGCATCCAGCATAATGTCTATTTTAAAATCCTCCATAGCCGTATATAAATACTCTTCTACTATAGGATTAAGGCGATGTATCTCATCTATAAAGAGCACGTTAGCGTGTTCCAAACTGGTTAAAAGACCAGCCAAATCGCCTGGCTTATCCAAAACCGGACCAGATGTAACTTTTATATTGGTATTCAGTTCATAAGCAATAATATAGGCCAGCGTAGTCTTGCCTAATCCAGGAGGACCGTGTAACAACACATGATCTAACGCTTCTTTCCTTTGCTGAGCAGCTGCTACAAATATTTGAATATTTTCTACCAACTTTTCTTGTCCAAAAAAGTCATTGAATTGCAGTGGACGTAAAGCTTTATCAAGGTGTTCTTCTGGTTTTTTTAGCACACCTAAAGGGCCGTTGATGAGATCGTTCTCCATTTTTTTTATCTTTACTAAGCCAAAATATACGTAAAAAAATATCAATAATGAGTTCAAACATCAAACTAATCAAACTAATCACCTTATCTTCTATAGGGCTTTATCTGGCTATTCGGCTTTCCAGTATGCTGATGCAGCTACCTGATGGTTGTCTTTTAAACATCTATGCGCTTGATTCTGTTATGTTACGCGCCATAATGTGTTGTACGGCTTTGATCTATCATCTACATTTACAAGCCAAAGAGGGCAAAAATGATGCTATACAGCGATGCGCCCATAGACCTGGTTTTAGCGCTATTGGTAGCATAACTATTGGCACAATACTGCTTCAACTGATGATGAGTTTTGCCTTATTATTACTAAACAGTATTAAAACAGCATTATGGGGTCCTAGTCTTCAACCTATAGTACATTTCAGTAGTAGAAGTGATTTTTTATGGCGTGGGTTTATAGAAATAACCTGTATGGCTGCCATTTTAGAAGAACTACTATTTCGAGGTATTTTAGAAAGACTGCTGAGTAAAATTAAGCCAATCAAATTATGGATTACCCCGATCAGTGCGCTACTATTTAGTGTGATGCACGCTAATATGATCAATAACTTATTTTATTTTGTAATGGGATGTTTTCTGAGCCATCTATACCACCAAACCCAAAATATTATCTACCCTATTCTGGCCCATGCGCTACATAATTTAGCTGCCCTATGTTTAATTTATTTTGCATTAGAAGAAACCGTAGACTTAGCCATTAATAGTTTACCTATTTTAATGCGTAGCCTGCTAGCTATGGGCATGCTCTTGGCTGTTTATGGATATCTAACTCACAAGCTAGTAAGTCAAAAAACAAAGTAATCTACTTAAAATTGAACCAGATAAGCATGCGATTAGTTATACTAGGTGGCGGGGAAAGCGGTACAGGTGCAGCATTGCTTGCCAAACAACAGGGAATAGATGTTTTTGTTTCCGATGCTGCTGTCATCACACCCGGTTGTAAGTATGTATTAACCAACCACCAAATTCCATTTGAAGAAGGAGGTCACACAATAGAAAAAATACAATCGGCCGATGAAGTCATTAAAAGTCCTGGCATATCACATAAAGCCGCGATCATGCAGCAACTCCATAGCTATAGCCTACCCATTATCGATGAAATCGAATTTGCCGCACGTTATGCAAAAGGTAAAATTATAGCAGTCACTGGTTCAAATGGCAAAAGCACGACCGTGCATTTGATCTACCATTTGCTGCACGCAGCAGGATACCCTGTTGCCCTAGCTGGGAATATAGGGCATAGTTTTGCCAAATGTCTCACACAAGGGCATTACAACTACTATGTACTAGAGTTATCTAGCTTTCAATTAGAAACCATTAGCCATTTTAAACCAGACATTGCTTGCCTCTTAAACATTACACCTGACCACTTAGATAGGTATGATTACTCCATAGAAGCCTATGCAAAAGCTAAATGGAATATATTACGTAATATGACTGGATTAGAACACTTTATTTATCATAAAGAAGATCGGCTCACCACTCAGTATCTGCAAGAAAAAAAGAGTTTACCTCAGTTACATCCTATGTCTATGCCACCTATACCCTCTATTGGTAGCGACATCTTCCGTTTGAATCTGCACAACCAATCTTTTGGACCTATAGCTACATCTATAGCTTTGCCAGGTAGACATAATCAATATAATACCATGGTAGCTGTTACAGCAGCTACATTAGTAGGGGTCTCTTCTACTATAATTACAAGTGCCTTACCTAAATTTTCTGGCCTACCTCATCGACTAGAATGGTGTGGTAGGCTACAAGGTATAGATTGGTATAATGACTCAAAGGCTACTAATGTTGCCTCTGCAGTTGTTGCATTGCTTAGTTTTACCCAACCCATCATTTGGATTGCAGGTGGTATAGATAAAGGCAATGATTATGGGTCATTGTTACCTTTTGTAAAAGAAAAAGTTAAAGCTATGATCTTTTTGGGAAAAGATAATAGTGTTATTAGGAAAGCTTTTCACCCGCTAGGTTTACCGATACAAGAGACCGATAAGTTAGCTTCGGCCATAGATATGAGCCTATCTATTGGATCACCTGGAGACGTGGTACTCTTATCTCCTGCATGTGCTAGCTTTGATTTATTTAAAAATTTTGAAGATCGCGGCAATCAATTTAAAGAAAGAGTAAAGCTACTGATGGTAAAATAGCAGGTGTTCAAGGTATCTATTCACTCAATTACATCAACTTAAAGATGACCGTTATTGGCAGAAAGGATTTTTAATCCCCCTTTTTGCTTGATCAAAAAGTAAAGAGACAATGCCTTACGGCTTATATACCAATATGGCCATCCTTAAGTGGAGCTCATTCTCGGTTCCCGATTTTGGTAAAAAAGGATTTTTATCCCCCTTTTTGCTTGATCAAAAAGGGGACAAAAAATCAAGCCCTCTGTAAAAAGTTCCGGCCATCACCTATGAGAGCTGAAAAAAACAGAACTCACCCGCTACGCGGGTTCAAACAAGCTGTTTTTCTAAGCAGCTCTAATAGGTGATGGCTAATCGCAACTATTTTACAAGGGGCGGTTTTCCTAGAATCGCCATAGCCTTGTATGCATACTGGCGTCAACGTAAGATATATATTTAATTGATTACTAAATAAAATGATATATAAAAACGCCCCTTGTAAAAAGCTGCGAACAGAAAGCTCAGCTTACAGATGAAAAGAAAAAAAGTTTTGTGTAA
>NZ_JAACGG010000212.1:0-206 GCF_022810525.1 Candidatus Cardinium sp. cByotN1 | reverse complement strand
CATAGAGACTTTTGTGAGTGGTTACCCAATAACCAACAGCTATTGCTAGATCTAGAGAAAAAAGGATATATTCCTTATATTAGTACCATGATTTGGTATATATTATCAATAGATGATCATACCAATGCAATAGAATTACTTGATCCAAAGTTAAAACAAATCGCCATGTCAGTAGCTGAAAAATTAAGACAAGAAGGGAGACAAGA
>NZ_JAACGG010000211.1:0-926 GCF_022810525.1 Candidatus Cardinium sp. cByotN1 | reverse complement strand
CAAGAAGGAGAAAAAATGGGCCTCGAAAAAGGTAAGCTAGAGGGTATCCGAATAGGTGAAGAAAAAGGTAAGCTAGCAAGAAACATAGAAATTGCCAAATCCATGCTTCTCAAGGGTTATCCTGTAGAAGATATCATTTTTCTTACCGGCTTATCTCCTGATCAGGTTCACAACCTTATATAAGCTTTCTATTTTATAACTACTGTCTATACTTTTCTATTCAATTTATATTATATTTTTTTTTCAATACTCCTAAGTTTCATAGATCTTAATTTAACCAATTCATATGGCCCCCCCTCAGGAAACGGAATATAAGCTTCAGGGACAACCAATAACTAATATAGCGTAAATCTTAAAAAACTATGTATCTTACAGCGTATCTTGCAGCGTGTATCAGTGTAGTCATACCTCTTAACATCTCAAAAAAAGCAATGTAATATGGAAAAGATTACCCCAAAAGTAGATGTCGCTTTCAAGAAAATATTTGGTGTAGAAGAAAATAAGGATCTACTGATCGACTTAATCAATGCAGCCGTAGCACCAGAAGATCAAGTGGTAGAGGTTACGTTATTAAACCCTTATAACCCAAAAAGTTTTAGAAGTGATAAACTATCTATATTAGATGTGAAAGCAGTAGGGGAAACAGGCAAAAGATTTAACATAGAAATACAAATCACAGATGAAGCAGATTATGATAAAAGAGCACTATACTACTGGGCTAAGTTATATACAGAACAGCTAAAAGTCTCACAAAATTATGCTACGCTCAATAAGGCCATAGGTATTCATATTCTTAACTTTGTTTCCATAACAGATAGCAAAAAGTATCATAACGTATTCCATATCACTGAAAAAGAGAGTGGCTTGCCTTACTTTACGGATCTAGAATTGCATACCATAGAACTTAGTAAGTTCAGTAAGGACCC
>NZ_JAACGG010000210.1:0-325 GCF_022810525.1 Candidatus Cardinium sp. cByotN1 | reverse complement strand
AGAGAGAGAGAGAGAGCAAAATTTCGGAACGAAAAATTCTAAAAAATCAAAGTTTCCGATCAATTAGTAAAGATCATGAGTGATCGAATAACAGTTAATGATTCGGACACATACTACACACACACAATTGAAGAAATCATTCTCGACATTCGAATGTCAACAGTTCAGTATCGTTAGAAGAACAAGTGGCCAAAGTAGAAGAAGAAGAAGAAGAAGAAGAAGAAGAAGAAGAAGAAGAAGAAGAGGTAAGGGAAAAGAAGAAGAAGCTGATAAAATGGGTATGAAAAAGCGAAATTGAAAATGATAGGCTAAACTCTCGTCAGGC
>NZ_JAACGG010000209.1:0-785 GCF_022810525.1 Candidatus Cardinium sp. cByotN1 | reverse complement strand
AGAAGAAGAAGAAGAAGAGAGAAAATGAATGGATGAAGATGGAGAAGAAGAACGATAAACGATGGATTCACAACACTTGAGATAGTTAGCAGATGAATAATGACTTAAAATGTTTCAATTGGCAGGATATACATCAAATAATCTTTGTGAGCTGTGAGGTAGTATTAATAGTAGTAGATAAGATGAATGGTTTTCACCAGTATCAAAGGATCACCAGTCAAGTGATGAGTATTTCGGAGAAGAGAGAGAGAGAAAGAGAAAAAAAGGATCAGTTCCGGTGGTTCTTGATTGGTAAATCTTAGGGAATACACTGGAAGTAGTAACCGGTGTAGGTGTGTGTATAATGGAAATAAATTAATCAAAAGATTGGATTTGATTCTTTGATGTGATCATGGGTGAAACAAACAAGTAAAAGGTGGGCAACATAATTCAATTGTGTGTGAGAGTGTATATAAGAAGTAACAATAATTATATCACTTGGAGAGAGCTCAGTTGATGAGTATTAATTGATTACTTTTTTTCTCCAGATAAATAAGAAATAATAGTAATAATATTGAAAAAGAAGAATAAATAATTATTATCAATATTATTGCGATAAATTTGCAATTGATTTGTGGGGGAGGAATATTGATGATACACGAACGATTGATTCTTGAGAATATTTATCAACATTTATCACCAATAAAAGGTTTCTGTTGTTGATGATGATGATGATGATAAAGATGAAGATGGTGATAATGATCCAAGATCCAAATGATGGTGAAAATGTTGGCAAGATGTTTGAT
>NZ_JAACGG010000208.1:0-632 GCF_022810525.1 Candidatus Cardinium sp. cByotN1 | reverse complement strand
AGAAGAAGAAGAAGAGGAAGAAGAAGAAAAGGAGAAGAAAAGGAGAAGAAAGAGAGGAAGAAGAAGAGGAGAATTCTAGAGAGATAGTCAGCGAGAAGGAAGAAAAGGGTTGAAATATAGCTTGATGATGGAAGATGGGTAAGATGAGATGAGGCCAGCAAACGAAAATTAAGATGGAAATTGAGCGTAAAATGGTAGGCAGTGATTAGAAACTACCTTTTTCTCTTGCTAAGATAATTCAAGAGCCACTCACACAAAAAATTTTGCAATAAGAATTTACCATAGAAAATTGAAAGATGAGAGGAAGTGAACGTTTATGAAATGGAATGGGGAGAGGAAAAGAGAGAGAGAGAGAGAGCAAGTTGATGATGACGATATGATCACGAATTCTGTGAATATGATGCGATGCTCATTTTATCGGCGATTAGTGATCGTCCAGCTCGATGAAGGCGAGCTTGTTTCCAACAGAAGCTCTTACCCGTGGGCAGAGTAAGTTTCTTTGCTCTCTCTTGACAAGTTGCATTCCGGAAATTCCAGTCCATTCCTCAATCTGCAAATTCTCAATCTGCATATTGCAGGTGATCGAATAAACGATGCGGTGAGTGATAATTCATTTATCAGATGAACCACTT
>NZ_JAACGG010000207.1:0-598 GCF_022810525.1 Candidatus Cardinium sp. cByotN1 | reverse complement strand
GAAGAAGAAGAGGAAGAAGATGAAGAGAATCGAAAGAAAAATGATGATGTTCATGATGATAATGACATGAGTGATGATGAATGTTGCATCATATCAGGCTAAGTTTTAGAAGATACATTTTGAATGAAGATGAGAAGCGAAAGAGAGAGAAAGTGATTGATGGATAGGAAAAAAGGTGAGATTTATCGTCATGAGATAAATATGATTTGTCCGAGAAGATAAAGATAAAGATAGAGAACAAAAATCTGGTCAGAATAGCTCGGATGATGATGAGAATGGTGATGGTGATGGTGAGAATGAATTTTTGAATTAATCAATTAACAGATTAATTAGAATCTGCCATTGGATATGGTAGATGTTCTTTGAACATGATCTGGTGATGATTCATCTCTTGTACCGGTGGACCGGTTGGTGTGGTCATGCCTGGTGGAAAAGGATTCATTCCACCACCATCGGTTTCACCATTGTGGGGTGGCTGTTGGCCAGCAAAAAAATCGTAAAAAGGTGGACCATGGTGGGGAGGTGGACCACCACCGAAAGCATAGTCACCTGGATTGCTGGATTCTGGGTAATGAAGGAAAATAAAATAAAATAAAAT
>NZ_JAACGG010000206.1:0-313 GCF_022810525.1 Candidatus Cardinium sp. cByotN1 | reverse complement strand
TACGGCTTAAATGTACCAATAGTGGTCATCTTTCAGTGGGCCATTGCGGGAACAGATACGATGTGTATGTCTTTATATTCAATAGAAATTTTTTACGAATCTATTCAAAATGAACAATATTTTCAAGTTGGTTCATTTAAAAAACCAATTGGAATGAATGGTGGCTTGGTAGTGTCATTTTTATATGAGCTAAGCGATGATGAGTTATTAAAACTACCAGCTCTTTTTGTAGAGGTAGATTATGTAAAGGTACCTTATTTGATTAAAAATATTACAACCACGCAGCGTAAAAGCATTATACACCTAGATCTTA
>NZ_JAACGG010000205.1:0-433 GCF_022810525.1 Candidatus Cardinium sp. cByotN1 | reverse complement strand
GGTAGATTATGTAAAGGTACCTTCTTTGATTAAAAATATTACAACCCCGCAGCGTACAAGCATTATACACCTAGATCTTATTCCATCCACAACTGAGGCCTATGCACTCCGAAACCTACCTATATTTCTTCCACTAGCCCTGAAACCTAAATGGGTACAAAGTATGCTTCCTTATAGTTTAGTAGATGGTTTAGTAGAAGGGGTTGGATTGGGTCACTTGGGCCATATACAAGCTATATATTGTATGCGAGATCAATATATAATGGCTATTAACTATAATGAAAAAGAACTATTGATTCCCTATGCTAAGCCATTTATAGTAAATATTAATGAACTACAAAAAAGGGTTATGGTACAACTACCAGAGGGTTACTTAGAGGCTATGCTATAATTGAAGCATGCCATATTACCTATTGGTTTCCGTTCACCACTA
>NZ_JAACGG010000021.1:0-3560 GCF_022810525.1 Candidatus Cardinium sp. cByotN1 | reverse complement strand
GCTGTTTTTCTATGTCAGCTGTAAGGGGCGCTTGCTAATCGCAACTATTTTACAAGGAACGTTTTGCCTAGAACCACTATAGATTTGAATGCATACCCTTGAACGGTAACAAAAATGTTTCCGTGGTTAGTACATAAACTATATTTTTTCTCTACCAGAGCATTGAACAACTTAAGCAATCCTAAAGCTAAGGCAAACATCCTTTAGCGTAAACGATCCTCGTTAACTAGCTGTTCGTCTTTTTTAATATAATACCTTGCCAGTAGGTTGGCCATTAAAGCAATGAAAGGAAAAAAGATGCCTATTTTATAGCTGCTATACCCCTGCAGCATATAGGCTGTGTTGGCCTTCTTAACAAGAAACAAAGTCAAGATGATTAATAGCACTAATGTTAGGCTTATCCGAGCAGTTAAACGAAGCTGTAACTTTCTACTATCATGCCGAACAATAGCATATGCTGCTGTTACAGCAAGGCAACAAGCTAATAAAGCCGACAAACCATAAGGGAATATAATATATTGTTCCTTAAAAACAATAAGCGCATAGGGCATTATGGTACAAAGACTATCCAAATCTACTTTCTCCCAAATTGGTAGTTTCAAGAAGAAAAACATAGCCATGCAAACAGCGCTTAAATAAAGAGATTGAATTCTTTGAATCATGGGGGAAAGATAAAATAAGGCAAGAGAACAAAACGCTAAAAAAGAAAAGAGGATAAAGAATTTATGCGGTCTGGACGGGACTCGAACCCGCGACCTCCTGCGTGACAGGCAGGCATTCTAACCAGCTGAACTACCAGACCTTGAAAATTTCAACTAACCACTGCACCAGAGTACAAATATAATGCATAAATTGCTATTTATCAAAAATAATAATCTTTTTATCTATAAAAATAATTGCAACTTAAAATTGTCTCATGTAAATTGATGGCATGATAATGAACTTGTTATTCATATGAACCTAGTTGGTGGCTCTGGCTTAAACACTACCCATCACCATTAATCACTGTATAATTTTTAAATCAGTATATACTATGACCAAAGCAGAAGTAATTTTAGCAATCTCCCGTAAAACGGGACTTGATAAAGAAGATGTCAAAAATACGCTAGATGAGCTATTCCATGTTATTCAAGATGCTGTAACAGCTAATCATCGGGTTCATTTCAGTGGATTTGGTAGTTTTTCTAAAAAGAAACGAGCAAAAAAAATTGGACGTAACATTAGTACCAATACAGCTATTGTGGTAGAGGAACACTACATTCCATTTTTTAAGCATTCTAAGTTTTTTGCAGCAAAAATTAAAGCTGCTGATGCTGTATAGCACTTTATAAAGTTTAAACAGGCTGATCATTATTATGATTATAAAATAGACTAACTAGTCAAATGGTTTATTTTTTCAGCATAGTTGGCATGCCAAAGTAGTCTTATAAAAATAGATAGTACAAATTCTATTAAGCAGTACCTTTATCTATTATCTATTTTAAATAGATCATGAAAATCTGCTGCCCAATGTGAGTATTGATACAAAAATTTTTATTGTATTAGCTATATTGTTCAGACAAATAGTGTCAATTTAAACCTTTAACGCTTAGTAAATTTTTTAACAAAAGATGGATAAAGAATTTGACCATTATCTATTACTTTTTGCTTGATTATACCTTTGATCAAGCAAAAAGTAACTTAAAATTGCTCATAAGCATTTTTAGCCTTAAGTTCAATTTAAATAAACATCTATATGCAACGGTCTGATCTATCTTGTTAGCCCCCCTTAAAGAAACCGCTGAACTGGGGTTTTTATTCCTTTTATACCTAGCTAATTTAGCCCTAATTAAACTGATTCATAGTATGAAGAGTACCTCTATTACACCAAGCCATCAATATTTCTCCTGCTTTATCCAAATAACTATCCATTGCCTTTAATTCTTCTGGGTTAAAATTACCCAAGACAAAATTCGAAAGCCCTCCTTTAGGAAAATCACTGCCAATACCCACTCGAAGACGCGGATAATGATCTGAAGCCAAAGCACGCGCAATGCTTTTTAATCCATTATGACCTGCATCAGAACCTTTGGCCCGTAAACGAATCGTACCAAAGGGAAGTGTGACATCATCTACAATCGTTAAACTTTGCTCAATGGGTATTTTTAAATAATCAACCCAATACCTAACCGACCTACCGCTATCATTCATATAGGTGGTAGGCTTGATTATATATACTTGATGCTGGTGGAAAATAAAAGAGGCAATAGAAGCCAATCGACCTAATTGAAATCTAGCTTTCTGTTGAACCGCTAGATAATCCACCACTAAAAAGCCTACATTGTGTCTGGTATAGGCATACTCGAGGCCAATATTGCCCAATCCAACCAGTAATAGCTTCATAATTTCTTGGCTAATTGCTAAGCAGCATAGCAATGCTAGGTAAAAAATAGTCTCTATTTCTTAGTTTTTTTCTCCTCTTTACTGGCTGCACTACGCAATGCTCGTGGAATCTCGATAGAGGCAACTGGTGTATTAGGCAATGCCAAAATAGTATAATTTGCTATTGGGATGTGATGCACACGCACAATTTGCCCTAAATCAAGATCAGAAACATCAATATTAACCATCGATGGCATATCTTTAGGATAAGCAGAAATAGTTAGTTTTCTTTGCTTTTTTGAAAGTACTCCTCCTTTAGATACACCTATCGCTTTACCAACAAATGCGGTAGGTATTTGCATTTTTATTTTCTTATCATCAAAAATTTGTAAAAAATCTACGTGCAACATCATTTCACTTACAGGGTGAAATTGCATTTCCTGCAAAATACATCTGTAAATAGATCCTTCAATATTTAGATCTACAAAATGGGCATGAGGTGTATAAACCAAGTCACGTAAAAAAACCATAGGTACATAAAAATGAACTTGTTCTGTTCCCCCATATAGCACACCTGGTACTTGTGCCGCTATTCTTAACTGCTTAGACTCAGCTTTACCGAGATTTGCTCTTTTATACCCTAGAATCTCTATTACCTTCATATTTGTTGTTTATGATCAATGTAAAATTAATATGTTTGATGTATTTTGGACTTGCTATCCTACTGCTATACGTTAAATAAGCAGAATTAAAACCAAATTTAATAAAAAAATCGATATAAAATGTATAGTGGACTGGTTTATTCAGACAAATTGTATGGGTTCAAGCAATGGCGTCAACTTAAGGAATTTTTAATTATTTTTATTTGATTATAAGTCTTTTTTATCTTACTTTTTTCTTGATAAAAAAGTAAGCAAAAAATCAAGCCCTGGTAAAAAGTTGCGGAAAGCGCCTCTTACAGCTGGAAAAACAGCATCCACCCTGCAACATCCATTCCAGCTGTTTTTCCATGTCAGCTATAAGGGGCTCTTTCTGATCGCAACTATTTTACAAGGGGCGTTTTTTTATATATTATTATATATAATAATCAATTAAATATACCCCTTAAGTTGACGCCATTGTCTGTTCCTGACACTGTTAAAAAATGAATTTTTTAAAGCTACTTTTTGCTTGATCAAAAAGTAGCCAAAAAATCAAGC
>NZ_JAACGG010000204.1:0-697 GCF_022810525.1 Candidatus Cardinium sp. cByotN1 | reverse complement strand
AAAAGATGAAGACGTTGTTAAACCAGTTTACATGCCGCTTCTGCTGATACCTCTTATTTCTCTTATTTCTCTTCTACTACTATGTCCATTTGGGATGCGGCTCGAGCTGCCAATAGCTGTGCCCCGTGAGTGCCCGCTGGTTATTTCTACCCAAAAAGTCACCAGAATTACTGAAGCAATACCTAGCATGTATACCTGAGAGAGAGAGAGCGCGAAGGTTGAGAGCTCAAAAAAATGTTCCTCTCTCTATCTTCTATGTGGCCCACACTGTGAGAGAGTGTAGGTAAGCCTAAAGCAGGCCCACTAAAAAACACTCGAAATAGCGCGCTAATCGTACTGATAGATCTCTCTCTCTCTCTCTCTCTCTCTCTCTCTCTCTTTCTCTGTTACTCGGTTGCTGTAAAATTAGCGAGAGTTTGGACAAAATCACCTGAACTGAGGAGAGGAAGGAGAAAAAACTATCATCCCATGACCATCGGTCAAGAGTAGAAAGGAGAGGCATAACAGTTGACAGTACAGTTGGCATGAATGTATTAACTTAATCAATCGAGTGATGATTGAGGGAAAAAAGGTTCAAGAGAGAGAGAATAGATAGTAAGTGATTCAAAATAATCCGTCAAGTATCAATCTGTGATCAAAAAGTCAAGCCTCTATCACCTTTGATAATGATGAAGATCAACACAAGTAACATTTAGAC
>NZ_JAACGG010000203.1:0-1580 GCF_022810525.1 Candidatus Cardinium sp. cByotN1 | reverse complement strand
CTGCAATCCATCCCGGCAACTGTTTTTCTTTTCATCTGTAAACGCCGCTTTCTGATCGCACTTTTTTCAAAGGGCGCGTTTTTTTACTAGCATAAGCCATAGTGGTGAACGGAAACGATTACTGATAGTTTTTATGCATATATTCCCTTGCTACATCACGCAGTGCATGAGCATAAGGCGAAGAGATTAAACCAGGACTTTGCTTCATCCGACTTCTCAAGATTCATTTCACTTCTTACGTACTGAATAATCTCATCTGCCCTTGCCTTATTTATAGGATATTGTTTGTTGATACGTTCCTCGATTATAGGAAACAACCTTTTCTCAGCATATTTTTTGGAGATTATACCATCCTTTACAATGTTTGCCATTTCACCCGCAATCTTACCAAATTGATCCTTGTCTAACAAGCCAGGTAGATATTTTAAAATAGCGCTAAACATTCTTTCGTTCTTTGTGCTTGAATCTTTGAAATTGTCCATGAACGTGCCGATGGAAGCTTTCATTTTACTATTATCCGGTTCGGAATTAGTAGGCTTAGGCAAACAACTATAGCCAATTACAGAATACCCTTTCTTATCTGTTTGGAAGAACTGCTCAACTATCTGATTTGAAGTAAACGGCTCTTTGTCATTACATGCATATTCATCTTTGTTGTCAAACTTTTGTAGGATTAGAATAATTAGCAAGTTGATGTTGTCTATTTGCCTATTACAGGCAATATAATGCAGTGGGGTTTTTCCGTTGTTATCTGGCGTACATAAAACAGCTATAGAAATTTTCGGCAATATACTTCTCCAGATAGCGATACGAGAAACTGAACTACCAAGATTATGTAATAGGGTTTCTCCGCAGGAATTTTGGATCTCAAAACAAGATAGAGGAAATATTGGTAATATCATTTCCCAGATAGCGATACATGAACTAGCAAGATAATGCAGTGGGGTATTTCCTTTGGAATCTTGTATAGATAAATAATCTAAAAAAATTTTCTTTAACAGCATTTTCCAGGTATCGATATGAGCAAATATAGCAGCATAATGCAATAATGTCTTTGAGTCTTTTAGATTTGGCTGATATAAAAATTCTGAAGAAAAGTCAGATTTTTGGAGTAGTGGAATAAGTAAAATATTAAACATTTCTAATACTTCTTTAGAACAATTCTCAAGTAACACTACTTGATTTAAAGCCTCTAGCAGGTCCTGCGAAGTAAAAGGTACTGGCACTTGATCAGATTTAATAGTTCGATATTGCAATAAAATTTTAACCAATTTTATCTTGGTGTTTTTTATAGCCCACAACAAACAATCTTTTGCCTCTGATAAATCAAGGGCCTGAACCTCCTTTTTTTTATTTTTTTCGGAAAGTCTTTTTAATCTATTCCAATACGCTTCAGGATTAAATAATACCTTCTTTGATGTACCTAATTCATCGTCTACCTTTTTATTCTTTTCTATTGAACCAAGATCACCTACACTACTATCCGAACCTACAGAATTAGTTGATGTTGTATCTACAGGATTGATTGTTGCAGGCGAACTTCGCTCAGAACTAATCTTAGCTTTATCACATTGACCTAA
>NZ_JAACGG010000202.1:0-949 GCF_022810525.1 Candidatus Cardinium sp. cByotN1 | reverse complement strand
GGCTCCTGTTTTTCCAGCTGTAAACGAAGCTTTCAGCCACTTTTTTCATCAGCGCTTGATTTTTTGGTTACTTTTTTATCAAGAAAAAAGTAACAACAAAAATTCATTTTCTACTAATTTCGTGAACGCAAACCAAAGAGTTGCTAAATATAATCGAAGAAAAACCACAGTCGTGAACGGATACATAAAAAAGCCTTTTTTACCAAAGTCAAGAACAGATACCACTTTTCGCAGCAGAGGTTAAGGCCCTAAGCATGCTAGGTTTATTTGATGATTTAGCTAATTTTTTAAAAAATTAGCTAAATCCGCTAGTTTTTCATCTGTTTCTCTTTCTGCATCATGAGATGAGATGTAACCAGGATAGCTATCGAATTTGATTGTAATATTTTCGGAAAGCTTTTGCCAACTCCCATCTTTAGTCCCATGCAACGGAATTAATTTAGCATGTAAGTGGTTCACGCCATATCCTTCAAATACAAGCGCTGTTCTGGCAACTGTTGGAAATTTATGGACTAATAAGTCAGCTACTTCTTTAGCTGCTGCCATTAACTTGTTAATTTCTTCCAATGGATGGTCAAAAATATAGCTACTCAGGTGCTGCTTGGGTATTACTACTGTAAATCCTTTTGTATTGGGAAATATCGATAAAAAAGCCATATAACCTGCACTTTGCCATATGGTATGAGCAGGGGCTAGTCCAGCTGCAATCTTACAAAAGATGCATGCTTCAGGGGCTAAATCAGTGGGTATTTTCATTGTTATTTGACGTTATGAAATGATAAGTAAGTCATCCATTTGCTGACGCAATTAGTAAAAGCAACTTTTTACGTATCCGTTCACGACTGTGGTTTTTCTTCGATTATATTTAGCAACTCTTTGGTTTGCGTTGACGCAATTAGTAGAAAATGAATTTTTGTTGTTACTTTTTTCTTGATAAAAAAGTAACCAA
>NZ_JAACGG010000201.1:0-338 GCF_022810525.1 Candidatus Cardinium sp. cByotN1 | reverse complement strand
GCATGGCTGTCGTCAGCTCGTGTCGTGAGATGTTGGGTTAAGTCCCGCAACGAGCGCAACCCTTGTCATTAGTTGCTACGAAAGAGCACTCTAATGAGACTGCCGGTGACAAACCGGAGGAAGGTGGGGATGACGTCAAGTCCTCATGGCCCTTATGGCCAGGGCTTCACACGTAATACAATGGTCGGTACAGAGAGTTGCCAACCCGCGAGGGGGAGCTAATCTCAGAAAGCCGATCGTAGTCCGGATTGTTCTCTGCAACTCGAGAGCATGAAGTCGGAATCGCTAGTAATCGCGGATCAGCATGTCGCGGTGAATACGTTCCCGGGCCTTGTACA
>NZ_JAACGG010000200.1:0-837 GCF_022810525.1 Candidatus Cardinium sp. cByotN1 | reverse complement strand
GAGAGAGAGAGAGAGAAATGAACAGTTATGTCTCCTAATCGGCTACTGGGTAGGAAACAAGTCAAATCAATCTCGCAAAGCTCAGCAATCGCATTATACATAAATGAATAATTATTCGACCACCATCATGTTATTTTTTGAGCTAGCTGCGTGATTGATGAGAAATGATAATGGATACCGATTTATCTCTGATTCAATGAGAAAAAATGATTCTCCTCTCATTTATATGATTCGCTGCAGGGTTTACAATTCAATCTTATGATGAAAAGTATGATAATAATAATATTATCCCCTTCCGAACCGAGGGGGATAATTCATTATTAAGTTTGATCATTGACTATTGGTCTCCTCTCTACTTTACCATGGCTATGGTAACCGATTATATCATATCATATATAATATAACATCATTTATGAAATCATTCGGATGAGTATATGTATGGAGTGGAATTCATGGTAACAGTATGGCTGCAGCGTGTGTATCGATGAGTTGCGGTGAACAGTGATGAAATCTATTTGATTAATTTTTTTTATTTTTCATTTTTTCCTCAACAAACTAGTCATCATGAACACAGCCTTCATAGTAGTTGCTGTTCTGAGTTCATCTGGTGTGCTATCATTCATATTCGTTTCGGTTCTGGTTAAAGTTCGAAATGACTCTAAACCTGTTGATTCTGTTGGCAAATTCTTAATTGTTCTATCTCTAGATGGATTCCGTCCTGATTACATCGAGCAGGAGAGAACTCCAAACCTATGGAAACTCAAGCAGACTGGTTCATTTGGTAAGATGAAACCAATGTTCACTTCATTGACTTTTCCAAATCATCTGTCAATGGTG
>NZ_JAACGG010000020.1:0-2316 GCF_022810525.1 Candidatus Cardinium sp. cByotN1 | reverse complement strand
TTTACCAGGGGCGTTTTTTTATATATTATTGTATGTAATAATCAATTAAATATACCCCTTAAGTTGACGCCATTGCATGAACAGATACCTTTTTACACAGCACTTGATTTTTATGCTACTTTTTGATCAAGCAAAAAGTAGCATTAAAAAAGCCTTGCTTCCTAACCGCAAATTTTTACAAAGCGCGTTTTTTCTAGAACCGTTTTAGGTATAACCCATCTCCGTAGGTGTGGGGCTAAGAAAACAACTTGATTATTCAGCAAATCAGCAAAGCAGCTATGAACCATAATCAATCCATGATTCCTTTTTTGGTAATAAAAATATCTAAGATCCTCCCTATACAACAGATTGGGTTGGTGCCCCCCCTCTATTTAAATAGATAACCATCCAGTAAGCAATAACCAATACACAAATTAATCCAAGATATGTAGGCTTGGCAATCACCTTACAACTGTCATAAAATTCGCATTAGAAGTCGAGAAATCATGCTCCCTTATACCATGTCACGCAGATTAGATTACCCAATCAAGTTGGAAAAAATACAAACAGCCTGCTCCTGCTGTTTTCGTTTAAAACGGGAATAAAGCTTTACATAACCAGCTACCATAGACCAATCCGGATGCCATAACCCTTGATAAGAGAATAACAAAGTGCCATTGTAAATAGGTTTTAGCAGAGGTCTACGCTTTAGGTATGCTCAACAAACTATTGCTTGAAGCAAGCTATTTTGTTTTATCACGAATACATTTGTAATTGTTTTTCATATTTATTATTAATACAGAATGGCGCTAGCTTTAATTATTAAAAGAGATGCGTATCCCGCTACGGCAGGCCTCATGAACCTTATATAGTATCATGGTATATCCCATATCTATTGAAATCATGCTGCCTGCTTAGTGGTCATTAATAAAAAAACAATTAAACCTCAATATCATGAAAAAACATACGTACTACAAAGTAGGCCTATTTACCGGCTTATTAGCCTGCAATACCTTGACTGCTTGTGTGAACACAAAGCAAAAACTAGGTTTTAATCCTTTTAATTCTGCTCGCAATTCTAGCAACAACGGATACTATCAGAACAATTCGAGCAAACAGAACAATTCTAGAAAAACTATGACGCAGCAGGTAGGGAGGGCAGTAAGCTTAGCTTGTGCTTTGACCGGTATTGTAGTTGTAGGACGGTATCTCACTAGTTATGTTACCAATCAATCTAATGCGCTTATTAGTGGTAATGAAACAATTCTCATCCAATCCTTGATGCCAGCCGACCGGAATAGTACCACTATTATGCCCCATAGGATAGATGAGCTTACAACATCTGCTTATAACGCGCTAGAAAGTGGCAGACAAAAATGGGGTAATGCTAATGATACTATAATAGACGAGCTTACAACATCTGTTAATAATACCATAGAACATAGCAAAAAAAATTGCACTCATATCCTTGCAGTGCCATACACTATTAATGATCCTATGGTTTTAGATGACCAGATCCTCCGAATTATCAAGCAGGCTCATTGTGATCTGGAGCCTATAAAATGTTTGATTAAAAGAGGGTTAAGTCCAAATGCAAAGCATTCAAACGGGGCAACTTTAGTAATGTGTGCGGCAGTGCATAACAATCAAGAGACCCTTAAATTCTTAATAGATAATGGAGCCGATGTTAAAGCAGCACAGACTGCTGCTAATGATCTAGAAGAGGGGAACCCTGGCCCTATAGATTTAGCCATACTACTGGGCCATAAGAACATAGTTGAGTTATTAATAAGTAGTAGAGCAGCTGTTGAGGAAGTTGATCGTAAAGGTTTATTAATGGCTGCAGCAAAACTAGGTTATACCGATATATTTAACTTGTTGCTAGAAAAAGGAGCAAATCCCTGTATTAAACTTACAGACGAGCCTTTGAATGTACAAGGTCATATAAAGGCGATAATTAATAATACAGCTGCAGCCGAATTTATAGCTGAGAGTCCAAAGGTGAAGCAATGGTGTGTTTTTCCTAAACTTACTAAGGATAAGAACAATAATGATATACAAAACATGACCAACGCGCTGAATAAAGCTATAGAAAAATGGCATCCACAAAAGAAAAAATGCCCAGGTGTGTAACAAACGTATAAGGTGGTCCTATCGCGCAATTGCGAAACAGATTAGCTTTTAAAACTTAAGACTATGAGTAAGGGGTTAGCTAAGAAAACACGCCCTTGCAAAAAGCCGCGATCAGAAAGCACAGTTTTCGTTCACCACTATGGCTTATGCTAGGAAAAAAACGCGCCCTTTGAAAAAAGTTACTGCAAGCGGCGTTTACAGATG
>NZ_JAACGG010000002.1:0-13996 GCF_022810525.1 Candidatus Cardinium sp. cByotN1 | reverse complement strand
TTCTATGTCAGCTATAAGGGACACTTTCTGATCGCAACTATTTTACAAGGGGCGTTTTTTTATATATTATTATATATAATAATCAATTAAATATATATCTTAAGTTAACGCCATTGCGTGAACGGACACAATATATGGCGATTGTAGAAAAATCGCTTCTTGTAAAATAGTTGCGATCAGAAAGTGTCCCTTACAGCTGAAATGAATTGATTTTAAAGTTACTTTTTGCTTGATCAAAAAGTAACTTTAACAATTCTTCACCCCCATACAATCCCTATAGCACACCCCTTCCCTACTACCTCCATATCCATATCATCAAAAGATCTTTCCCTAAATACTACCTTGGCAGCAGCTGTAACCGCTTGCAGGTCTTGAGTTAAATCTGTATCAAAAACGCTACCCTTAATCGCAAGCAACCGAATCGGCGCTTTAATCGAAAGCTTACCGTCTGCTTTAGCCTTACGGACCAATCCAATGATTGTTCTAAGAACCCCTACTTGTTCAACTTGTGCTTGACTCAAGGTAGTAGTTAATCTCCATTTAGGCCAACTGCCTCTTTGATGAATAGAACCTTTATCAGGATAAAGTCCCTGAGCTAGCTCTTCTGTAATATGAGGTAAAATAGGTGCAAAAAGTTGCAATAAACCATAAAAAGTATGGTAAAGCGTGATAATAGCACTACGTTGACCTTGATCATCCTGCCCCATTTGATTGTAGACCCTGGTTTTACTAATTTCAAGATAATCATCACAAAAAACAGACCAAAAGAATCTTTCTATCAACTCCAATGCCTCTGCATACCCATAGGATCGTAAATGTAGTTCGACTTTTTCAGTCAGCTCTGCCAAAGATTGCAAGAGCCATCTATCCAGGGTATGGGTAAGTTTTAATGCATGCAAGGAAAGCGGCTGGCTGATGCCTGCTATTGTAGCAAAATGGCTCAAAATAAACTTACCCGCATTCCATAACTTGGTAACCAGTCGTTTTCCATTTTTCATCACATTATCACAATAGCAAGTATCTGCACCCAAACGGGCATTAGCAGCCCAATAGCGGATGACATCCGCTCCATATGCTTGTACAAGCTTTTCAGGAACCAATACATTGCCTTTAGATTTAGACATTTTCTGTTTATCTGGTGCCAGACACCATCCATGGATCATTATATTTTTCCAGGGAAGGGTATCTTCATGCAAATGAGCTTTAAGTAAAGTATAAAAGGCCCAAGTACGTATAATTTCATGGGCTTGTGGGCGTAAATCCATTGGAAACAACTGTAAGTGCCTATTATAGTCCACACTAAAATCTTTATCAATAGCATGTGAAGCAAGCTGTGGAGAAATACTACTAGTAGCCCAAGTATCCATGACATCATAATCCGGTTCTACCTCTGCCCTTGTATAGCCTATGGGTAGATCTTCCAATGGGTTTACGGGTAATTGGTCTATAGTAGGAAGCAAAATTTTACCTTCTTCCCCAGATCGTTTAGAATACCAAACTGGAAAAGGCACACCAAAATACCGCTGACGGCTAATACACCAATCCCAAGCTAGGCCATTAATCCATTCTTCGAGTCTATGCTGCATCGAAGCAGGATGCCATTTTAGTTGTTTAACCTTATTTAATAGCGCTGATTTATGCGCTATTGTTCGTACAAACCACTGGGGCGTAGTGAGCATTTCTAAAGGTGCTCCAGAGCGTTCAGCACATTTTACCGATTGATGTATGGTGGTTTGCTTGACCAAAAAGGATTGATCTTTTAAGATTTGAGTCATTTTTTCCCGTGCCTCTGTTACCTTGAGCCCTTCCAATGGACCAGGATAGCTAATACGTCCTTGTTTATTTAGAATGATACAAGTAGGGAGTTGGTGCTTTTTCCACCATAAAATATCTGTTTGGTCACCAAAGGTAGCACACATCACCAAACCCGTTCCTTTATTAGGTTGTACAAGTGCATCGGGTAAAATAGGTATCCGCTTGTTAAATATAGGAGTAATTGCATAGGTACCAGCCAAATATTGGTAACGCAAGTCATCGGGGTGGTAGAACAAGGCTACACAAGCGGGTAACAATTCGGGGCGAGTGGTAGCAATGGGTAGAGGGCTTTGCGTCGCTTCGTGGGCAAATAAGATTTCATTCATATAGGCCATGCGCTCTTTATCTTCAATATCAGCTTGTGCTAAGGCAGTGCCATCTACTGGATCCCAGAGCATAGGTTGCGCACTACGATATACCTCTCCTTTTTCTAAAAGGGCTAAAAAAGACAGCTGGGACAACTTACGCGATAATGGGCTAATCGTTTGATATTCCAAGCTCCAGTCAACCGAAAGGGCCATCGCTTTAAAGAGATGCCTAAACTTTTCCTCTTCATCTGTCACTACTTCTTTACATAATGCTATAAAAGCCGACCGATCCATATGAGCCGCACGAACCCCTTTTTGTTTTTCTACCAATCGTTCTGTAGGCAAACCATTATCATCAAAGCCCATCGGGTAAAAAATATTTTTACCCAACATTCGCTGAAATCGGACAATAAAATCAGCCTGTGTATAACTACAAGCATGGCCTATATGCAACTGTCCAGAAATCGTAGGTGGGGGCGTATCTACTACAAAAGTATTGGCACGAGGAACGGTAGGATCCCAGCTATAGAGTGCTTCTGTTTGCCAAAAGTGCTGCCAATGTTTTTCTCTTTCTAAGAAGTTATAAGCTGGAGGTAAAGAAGGTACAGTCATGGGTGGCTACTTGAAAAAATGGTTTATGGTATTACAAAATAGTACAAATATAAGTAGATTGCTTTGCTTCAACGCATAATTTTTAAGCGATTCAGTGCTTTCCGATATTTATCGGCATTTTTTAGATGTTCTGTATAATTACGTGCAAAGTAATGTAATCCTGAAAAATCCTCTTTGGCGGAAAAAAAAAGATAATCATGGGATATATAATTAAGTACCGCATCAATCATGGCTACGCTAGGTAAACCAATAGGTCCGGGTGGTAGCCCTCTTTTATGGTAAGAATTATAGGGAGAATCGATATAGGTATCCTGCTGCCATACCCTTCTAACACAAGATTGATCCTCTCTTAGCACATAGATAAGTGTTGCGCACGATTGAAGGGGCATATTGCGTTTTAATCTATTGAGATAAACGCCTGCAATCATAGCCGCTTCTTGCGGATCGTTTGTTTCTCCTTGCACAATAGAAGCCAAAATAGAAACAGCCACTGGACTTAATGCTATTTTTTTCGCCTTATTGAGTCGTGTGGCATGCCAAAAACGTTGATAAGCTCGGTGCATTTTCGATAGTAATTGTTCTGCACTAATCGTCCAATATACTTCATACGTATCTGGAATAAACATAGTTAATACATTCTCTGGGGTAAATCCATAGGCAGATAACTTGTCAACATCATTGAGTAAAACCCATAGTGCTTCCCTGGTTAGCCCTGTATAACTAACTAATTGATCTATTAAAGAAGCTTTATTGGCCGCACTAGAAAAAGTAAGCTTAACAGGATGCTGCATCCCACTACGAAGCATCCTAATCACTTGCCAGTTATTCATATTACCCATCAGCCGATAGTGGCCAGGCTTATTTTCAGGATGATAGCTTAATAAGTAAGCTGCCCATAAAAAAGTGGTAGTATTTTTTATATAGCCTTCATTTTTTAGTTTTTCTTTGAGCTGGTAAAGCCTACACCCCCTTGGAATGATTAATAAACGATTGGGTGGGGCAATATTAGGCAGAGCCAATAGTATATAAGAGGTAATCGAAATAGCAAGGATGGCCCCAAATATCCATTGGATTGCTTTTTTTAAGAAACAACTTCTATAAATCGAAAAAAGATTGGCCATATATCAATGTTGCTCTTAACTAGATAGGTAAAATGTCAAAAATACTTTATTGACCAATAAGCTGACCAGATATACTTTTTTATCATAAAAAAACAACATCCTCTAAAAGCCTATTGGTCATAGCTTCATGGAGCATAGCAAGAATTTTATCTTTATTAAGTTGTAATTCATGCCGCAAAGGAGAAGAGGTTATTTTTAAGAAGACTTTATTATGATGTACATAAAGCTTTTCTGTCCTATCACAAACCACCTTGGGCATAGCGCTATCCCATGCAAGACGCACCATAGCAGTTGTTAATTGTTTCTGAAAAGGAGAGGATTCAAAAAATCTATTCACCAGTTCTTTAAGACTTTTTGTCTGATTCGAATTGTTCATAATGGTTGATCTAACTATTTTTCATCTAGGTATAGCGTCTACTTCATAATATTCAACTGGAATCTTACGAGGCCTAATAAAGCGCAACCATAGTATACGCCCCTTTTCCAATTTTTCTACCTGTTTCATTCGGTTTTTTTCTAAAAGAGCAGATTGCTTCATACCATATCGCTGGGCAATACGCCATATATCTTCTCCTGGTGCTACAACGTGATAATGTCTTCCCCCTTTTCTGGCTTTTGGACTATAATAGTATATAACTCCTGGAATAAGTTGGTCTGTTTTTTTCATATCATTTATAAGAAGAAAATTATCTATTTGCAGGTTACCTAGTTTAGCTAAAAAAGAAACAGTATCTCCTTTTTGGGCTATAATAGCCACTAGGCCATTAGCTTTAATCAGTCTGGTAGAACCAGGATCTTTTAAAGTAGTAATATTAGGAAATACTTTAGCAGACTTGAAGTATTTTGCATAATCTGTATGAGAAGACCCGGTAATCTTTTGACCAGGTGTTAACTTTGTAACGTTTTTTTTTTGTTGAGGCAATGGATTTTTTAATGGGTTAGACAACTTTAAAACAGGATGGATATTGGAACGGCTGTGAAGAAATGGCACCAATAAAGCACACTTTGTATTAGGCGGTACCAGGGTTGTTCTAAGCCACCGATTGTGTTCGTATAATAACTTTTCTTCTATCTTGAAATGCGCAGCAATATCTGCTAATGTCTGACCATGATGGCCCTGCTTATAAACAAATAGTTGCCATTTAGGATGTTTTTTTTTTCCAGCCATTTTCTCAAATGCTATTTTAGTGGCTATAACAGAGATAATGTAATGATCGGTTTTATCATCTAATCGTACTACTTTGGCACCATAATGTTTTTTAGGAAAAATCTTTACTGCACCTGCCCTACCCCTATTATAGGCCAATAGTGCACCTAACCAGCTATCAAAATATTGATGATTGATTTTTAAAAAACGAGCGGCCGCTTTTGTAGACTGAATTAAATGCATTCTTTCATCTACAACATGATTGATGGTTAATTGTAAACCCAAACCAGTTGCCTTTTGAATTTGCCAAAAGCCTACATCTTCTGTATGGCTTACTGCATGCCCTATGAGGGTACTTTCATGTACGGCTTGGAATTTAAAATCATCTGGTACATTTTCATCAGCCAAGATTTTTTCTATAAATGGAAAAAAAAGATGGGTTCTTTCTAAGATTTCATTAAACGACTTTTTAGACCGGGTCAACTGATTTACTTTTTCTTGTACCCGTTTATAGGCACCGCGTGTAAACTTTAACCGCATGTTGGCAAATGGCACTACTTTTGGCACAACAATCGATTGTGACACATCAACAGCCCATCCACTCAATGGTACCCATGTCATAACAACAAAAACCCAACGCATAGATCGATTCATTTGTAAGCAGTAGACCCAAAGTCTACTTCATTTTAGATTGAGATCAATACCATAAGTGCGAAGGAGCCAAATCTTGCTTTACCATATAATAATTATTGGAAGCATTCCAGAGTAAAAAACCTGAACCTTTTGAGCTATAAACACCTGCTATTTGCTCTTTGATATAATTGGAATATGTCTCTTTTGAAAATTTCCTTTCCGGCCCCAAAAGAAAGGCTTGAACATACTGACGAATACAAGTTTGCTCCTTTGTATAGAAAGCAGCACGATCTGATCCTATTTTATAGAGTAGGTTGGCTCTTTTTAGGTATGGCATAGTTCCCAAAAATTTTGTGTGGTAATGAGAAGGATAAGTCATGGGAGAGATGGCATCTACATATAGTGCTAAGCGCTGGATATTTTGTCCAAGTGCATTGGTTAAAAACCAACCGTTATAGCCAAATACATTGACAGATATAGGTAAACTCAATACTGCACGCGCCCTTTTTAAGAAAGACTCTAAGGCATCTATAGCCTTCATTTCATAAATGTTGTGACGGTAAGCAATGGTAGCTAACGGGCCATCTGAAGGTAATCGAATATAATCAAACTGAATTTCATCAATGCCTAGACGTTGCAATTCTTGGGCGATTTGTAGGTTGTAATCCCAAACTTGAGTCGAGAAAATATCGACCCAATATTCTCGCTGTACCAGCTTACCTGTACCATCTTTTATAAAATGTGCCCATGGCGCATCTCTTTTTTTATCCCATAATGCGTAGCGATTACTAGCATACCGATAAAGCTTTTCATCCTTAAAAACCACAAGACGGGCTATAAGATGGATGTCGAATTCATCTGCCAAGGTGCGAAGGGCTTCTATATTGACAATAGGACAAATCGCCTTAGCCTCACGTGCCATGGCAACCTGAGAATTATACATGATAGACCCAAAGTCATCTTTGAAATCAATAACAACAGCATTCATACCATGATTCTTAATAAACACAAAATGGTTGCGTAAGCTTTGTAGATTATGAGCTGTCCAAGCTGTTAAGTAAATACCTCTTTTATCTTGGATCTTTTTTCGTCTAGGTTCAGAAAAATAAGGAGAAAAACCAGTATAAAGCGTTCGATTTTTTAGCCACTTATTATTACAAAAGATCCAAATAGCTGATGGCGTTTGACCGATCAACCAGACATCTGAATTGACTTTTATAGTCGATAGGGAGACAATCCCATCTGGCTCTGGAAGAGATAATATAGGTTCAATAAAGCCTGTTTTGATGTTTAGTAAGGCTATTTTTCCATGAGGCCCATAGGCAAAATAAACTTTGTCAGGATCGGAAAGATGGTAGGCTATATCATTAATCGTTTCATAATACTGACCACTCAAACAAATAGCGGCTGCAGATATAGCGCGCCAGCTTTTTCCTGCATCTCGTGTTATATAAAAACCATTACAAGAAGTGCCAACTATCCATTCATTTGGATTTTCTTCTGAAATAGCGCCTGCGGTAAAATAAGATAAATGAGCAATCGCATACCTGTCAGCTACCCATCTAAAAGTCTGCCCCCCATCTTGTGATAACAATATTTCTTCACCTGTGGCTACAACAACCTGTTCAGGCCTAGCCAAGGTGCTAGCAACAGCAGTGAGTGGCCGTTTTTCCATTGCTTTAAAAGGATAGATCCAACGCAAAGGCAAGCCTTCTCCTTTAGCAAGGACCCAACCCCTCCAAATCTTTTTTTCTAATTCTCCCAGAAGACTTAATCGATAGTTACCCATACCAGAAGCCCACAAAAATGAACTTTCAAGGAGTAGAAAAATAAATACAAGCCCGACTAATCTTGGTTTGTACATCACAATTTAAGTTATGATAAAATCAATCGAAATATAACAAAAATAATCTAAGGCTTAGCCTAATCAACTTAAACGCATGAACTAGTTTATTTTTAAAGTAAAAATAAAGCTAAATTTATGAATATTGGTATCTGTTCATGCAATGGCGTCAACTTAATATATATATTTAATTGATTACTAGATACAATGCGCCCCCTGTAAAAAGCTGTGATCAGAAAGCTCAGCTTACAGCAGTTTTTTATACAGGGCTTGATTTTTTGTCCACTTTTTTATCAAGAAAAAAGTAGTATAAAAATTACTGCGTAATAATGGACAGAATAAATAATATTATATTTGAAAATCAATAAAACATAACCTTTAAATCGACACAATTGCTTGAATAGTAACCAATATTTTGTTGTTGACTCAGACAAGGGAGATAAGGGTAGATTATAACATAATATGGAAAAAATAATACGTATACTTTGGAAATTTTTTGCAGGAGCCATTATCAGTATTCCTATTTATCTTTTTTCTGTTCAAGTCGATTTTTATAATCTATATGGTGGCATGCCATCAGCAGCCTTGTTAGAAAACCCTCAAAGTGAATTAGCTTCTGAACTCTATGCGGCTGATGGCGTTTTGCTGGGGAAATATTTTAGAAACAACCGCAGTCCTGTAACCTATGAAGAGATTTCTTCCAATATGATTCATGCCCTTATTGCCTCGGAGGACTATCGTTTTGAACAACATGCCGGCATAGATTTACGGGGATTATCACGTGCCTTTTTTCTTTCCATTCTATTACGACAACATAAAGGTGGTGGCAGTACCCTTACTCAGCAATTAGCCAAAAATCTTTTTAATGTTAGAAAAGAGTTAAGCTATAGAGGAAAATGTTCGGATATTCCCCTGCTAAGTACGCTGATCCTTAAAACCAAGGAATGGATTTTAGCTGTTCAACTCGAACGCGCCTATACCAAGCAAGAAATTATAGCTATGTACTTAAACACCGTTACCTTTGGAAGTAATACATATGGTATTAAAGTAGCTGCACGTACCTTTTTTAACAAAACACCAGCTGAATTGCGTGTAGAAGAAGCCGCACTATTGGTAGGGCTATTACGTGCTCCTAGTCGCTACAGCCCCATAAAAAACCCTCAAAAAGCCCACTATATCAGAAATGTAGTCTTATCTCAAATGGTCAAATATGGTTTTCTAACACAATCTGAATACGACCTTATTTGCGAAATACCTACTGAATTACAGTATCAAGAAGAAAATTACGAAAAAGGTATAGCACCTTATTTTAGAGCAATAGTCCGTGATTTTCTCTTAAAATGGAGCCAAGAAAATGGGTATGATATTTTTTCAGATGGACTACGCATCTATACTACCATTGATAGCCGCGTACAAGCCCATGCAGAAGCTGCTTTAAAAGAACAAATGGCATTGCTACAAGATACATTTGATGACCATTGGAAAGATCAAAACCCATGGATTCACGAAAATGGCAAAGAAATAGAAGACTATATTGAAAAAGAGATAAAAAAGACACCACTCTACCAAGAATTACTTAAAAAATATGGTTCAGATAAGGATGCGATCAATCAAGCATTGCATACGGCTGTACCAACAGAATTATTTTCGTGGAAAGGACCTATTCATCAAACCGTTACCCCTTTAGAAGCATTTAAACACCATCGTAGGATACTACAAGCCGGATGTATGGCTATGAATCCCCATACAGGCCATATCAAAGCCTGGGTAGGTGGTATTGATTATAAATATTTTCAATACGATCATGTTAAACAGAGTAAAAGACAAACAGGTTCAACTTTTAAACCTATTGTCTACACGGTAGCATTGGATAATGGTTACTTGCCCACAGATCTAGTCGCAGATGAGCCCGTTACCTTTGTACAGCCCAATGGAGATACTTGGACACCACAAAATGCCTGGAAAACTTACTCGGGTAAAAAATATACCTTGCGTTATGCTATGGCCAAATCTTACAACTCTATAACCTCTTATCTAATTAAACAACTTACCCCTCAATTAGTTGTAGATTATGCTAAAAGAATGGGCCTAAAAGGTCCTTTAGACCCAGTACCTGCGATTTGTCTAGGCTCTAGTGATGCTTCTATTTATGAAATAGTAGGAGCATACAGTACTTTTTTAAACAAAGGGGTGTGGACAGAGCCCTTTTTTATTACCCATATTGAAGACAAACATGGTAATGTATTACAAACCTTTATACCACAACGCTACGAAGCCATTCATGAAGATACGGCTGACCTAATGACTTATATGCTACAAGGCACATTAGATGAAGGTGCTTTACAAGGGGTATCTATGGAGCTAAGAGCAGATAATGATATAGCAGGAAAATCCGGCACTACCTCTAACCACTCAGATGGTTGGTATATTGGATTAACCCAAAATCTTTGTACAGGCGTTTGGGTAGGTGGAGAAGATCGCTGCATTCATTTTAGAGATTTTAACCTAGGAGCAGGTAGTGTAACTGCCCGCCCTATATGGGAAAAATTCATTATAAGATTATATAATGATCCTGATTTAATTTATAGAAAAGGTCCTTTGATAACTAATCAAATCTTATCTGAAAGGGTAAAAAATATTATTCAAGGTAAGTCACAACACACCTTGAACCGATCTGACCATCCAGCTAACGGTAGCTCAAGTGAGGTAGCAAGCAAAAAACCAATAACTACTATAGAATTAGATATAGATAAGATATTCTAAAATAGGCCACTTAAGTAGATGCAATATGGGTAATATGGTTTATATTATTGCTTTTATCGTTATATTTAAAAAACTTAAATATAGTGCATAACCATTTCGTGATCACTTATGCAAACCATCAACTTTGTCACCAGCAATCCATTAAAACTAAAAGATGTGCACCCCATTTTAGGCAATCATACTATTTTTAAGTTGGTTCATCATGCCTTAGAATTACCAGAATTACAAGCATCTTTAGATGAAGTTGCCATTAATAAATGCATAACCGCTGCTGCAATTATAGAAGATAGTATTTTAGTTGAAGATACTTCATTGGCTTTTAATAGTTTAAATGGCCTCCCTGGCCCTTACATTAAAACCTTTATACAACAAATAGGCTTAGAGGGATTAATACGTATTTTATCAGATTATGAAGATAAAACTGCTATAGCTACTTCTACCTTCGCCTATACAAAAGGCCCTAACCAACCTGTCAAACTATTTACTGGTACCATGCATGGCAAAATTATTAGCCCTAGCAAAGCTACGCCGCACGAAACTAGCTGGGAAGCTATATTTGAACCAGATGGATGGCATATAAGTTATGCTATGATGGAGAAGGATACCAAAAACAAAGTTTCACATCGCTATAAAGCACTTATGCTACTGTTAGACTACCTAACACAAGATAAAAGCAACGACACCCCATAAACTCACTAATTTTATTTTAATCCATTAAAAAAAGCTGTAGCTTTGTAAGATGATTGGAGTGGTGGCCGAGTGGCTTAAGGTGCCCGCCTGGAAAGTGGGTGTACCCCTAACAGGGTACCGGGGGTTCGAATCCCCCCTACTCCACCCCGCTCCTACCCAAAATAGACCAAATATTTATGCGCTCCCTCAAAATGCCTATTTAAGGCTCTTTTTTTGTATATTGCACCATCCATTTAACCTACGTAATCCTTAGTACCCCCTATGAAAATAAAAGAACAAACTTTTTCTAATTATATCTTTAGCAACTACGCAAATGACTCCACCCATTTTTCCCAGAAAGGACATGAGCAAGTGGTCTATTTTCAGGATGCAGCAACCGGCCTACAAGCGATTGTGGCCATGCACGATACAACACTAGGCCCTGCTGTGGGAGGGGTACGTTTTTTTGAATACCAAGATGAAAAAGATGCGCTTAAAGATGCATTAAGGCTTTCTCGTGGTATGACCTACAAAGCATCCATAGCCGGATTAGACTTTGGAGGTGGTAAAGCAGTTATTATTAAAAGAAAAGGGATAACGCTTAATGAAGGATTACTACGCAAGTATGGAAACTTTATAGAGCGGTTAGGTGGCCATTACATTACGGCACCAGACTACCATACAACTATAGATGACATGGTGCATATTGCTAAGTCAACACGCCATGTGATAGGCTTGCCTACAGCATTAGGTGGTAGTGGAGATCCTTCGGAGCATACCGCTTATGGGGTATACGTCTGCATGAAAGCTGCTGTAAAAAAAAACTTTGGAACAGATAGCTTAGTGGGCAAAAAAATTGGTATAGCCGGTATCGGTAAAGTAGGCTACTGTTTAACGCAGCTGCTATGCCAAGAGGGAGCAATAGTTTCTGTAGCTGATATCTGCCCCAGCCGACTCGAAGCTATAACAAAGATCTGTAAAGTAGAGGTAGTGCCCAGTGAACGGTTATACAGCTGGCCACTAGATATATATGCACCATGTGCTTTAGGCGCCACCTTAAACAGCACAACCATTCCTATGTTGAATTGTGCCATTGTTGCTGGTGCAGCCAATAACCAACTAGCCGATCAAGAAAAAGACAGCAAACGCCTACTTGAAAAAGGCATTTTATATACACCTGACTTTTTAGCCAATGCAGGTGGATTAATCAACGCTGTTACAGAATTAGACCCCAAATCTAAAGGATTGGTCAAACAACGTGTAGAGCAACTTTATACCATCTGTCTAGATCTTTTCAATCAAGCTGAAAAAACAGCTCGCCCAGCACAAGAAGTAGCACAAGAAATGGCTATAGCACGCATTCAAAGTATAAAAAATGGACAATTGGCTAGATAAAACAGCTGCATTATAATGGAAAATTTCGTTATTCCTCGCCGTTTTGTTCGGATAAAAGCACTACAAAATCTTTATGCTTATACTATTACAGAACAAGCTCATAAACAAGAAGTTATAGAACAAGTAAAAAAAGATTTTATCTTTGATAAGTTTTTCAATGAACCTGAAGAAAAGCAACACCTAGCCAATGCACAAAGCTTAGCCGTTGCACTTTGCTACGAAGCTATAGCCAAACAACTGCCTGCAGAGCTTATTGCTTATCAGGAAAATAAAAAAATTGAGCAATCTGTACGTAAACATCTTGGCCACTATGTGGCTACATTGCGCCAAGATCAAACTTTTTTACAGAATGGATTTAACCAGGCCAAGGAATCTATTTACATAGATCTGCTATATACCTTACTACTTTTGGTAGCATGGTACAAATTGGCAAAAGCAGAACACGACTCGTGCAAACCAGGCACTCTTAAAAAGCAATTGTCGCAAGATCCCTTACTAGAGGAATTGTATAACCATAACAAGTGGATCAAAGCTATTGATAAAAATGAGATCAGTTGGGCCAAAGATCAAGACAAAGTACTAAATTGGTATAGCGCATTCATTCAGTCTGCAGAAATACCCCAAACGTATGCATCAGATGCCAATAATAGTGTAAATTTTTTGGACTGCATTGTACGAGATATTATATTAAAAAAGTCTCCCATTAATGATTTCCTAGCTATGAGAGATCTCTACTGGGACGAACATAAGCGTATCGTAAAAAAAATTTTAACGCCAATCTTCCAGATGCTCTCTACAAAAGATTTTGCCGGATTTACCCTGTTCTGGCAAAACTTAGAGCGCAATTGGACTACAGAAGCAACTTTTTACAATCGTCTTTGTACAATCGTCATACAAAACAATAGTGTCTATGAGGCGATGATTGGCCAAAAAAGTGAAAAATGGGATAGTGAACGTATCTTATTAACAGATAAATTGATACTTAAATTGGCTCTAGCAGAATTGCTTGAGTGTAAAGAGATACCTTGTAAAGTATCTATCAATGAATATATCGAAATAGCCAAATGGTATGGCACTGCTAAAAGCGGAGCTTTTGTAAATGGTGTATTAGAAGGTATTTTAAAAGGAATCAATAGATAAGCCAACTACTTAACCGACCAAGTCATGATAAAAAGAATTGAAAATTTAATAATCCTTTGCTTAGGTTTCTGTTTGGGTGCTTTTGTAGGCATCCTTTCCGCACCTACAAAGGGATCAATAGCCAGGGATGAGGTAATGTACAGATTAAAATCATCCAAAAAAAAGTTGCATGCCTTTATCTTAAAACTTATAGGTCATAAAAATGACCTAACAAACGAAGCTAAAAACAGCGGTAAAGAAGTAATTACAGATGTTGTAAGCTCTGCCGAACAGATCTTAAAAGAATTAGAGCTCATAGCTGCCCAACTAGAAGAAAAAACGCAATAGAAAAAGAGCCTATTCAGTAGTGTGGTAGGCCTATGTAATAAAAAAACCTTTATCATATCCATTGACTACTATAGCGTAGTAAAATAGGTATCCGTTCACGACTGTGGTTTTTCTTCGATCATATTTAGCAACTCTTTGGTTTGCGTTCACGAAATTAGTAGAAAAACCACAGTCGTGAACGGATACTTTTTAACAGTGTTATGAACAGATACGTTCACGACTG
>NZ_JAACGG010000199.1:0-603 GCF_022810525.1 Candidatus Cardinium sp. cByotN1 | reverse complement strand
TTTGATGTTTGTTATCTTTTACCTGGCACACAAGCCAAGCTGGTAGTTGAAGTAGCAATAGTATTGGAAGCTTAACGATTGAAATGCAAAGAGCGGATCAAATTCGGGAGCAAATGAGATCGAATGGAGGCAAAAGAAGAGGAATGTTGTAAGAAGAAGAAGAAGAAGAAGAAGAAGAAGAAGAAGAAGAAGAAGAAGCAGAAGAAGGATGAGGAAAGATGAGGATGAAAAAGAGGCAGAACAAGTGGCAAGTATCAGTAATGGGACCGGCAGGCATGGGCTCAGTGTTTAGGAGTATTATTCTCACTCACTCTCCAGACTCAACAAACTCAAAGTGATCTAATATATCTAATATGATTCCACCCCGTTCTGCCGGCTTGTGAGCCCGATCAACGGCCACTTGAGCCGATTGGTGCAACTAAAAAGGTAGCCATCAAAGTTATCCAAGCCAAGTGAGTCTGAGAGAGAGAGAGAGAGAGAGAGAGAGAGAGAGAGAGAGAGAGAGAAGGAACTTGAAGGCATACTTTTATTATCAGAACGATGGTTACTTTTACAAACTTTACAAACTATCAAATGGCCATTTTTCACTCTCTCTCTCTCTCT
>NZ_JAACGG010000198.1:0-1936 GCF_022810525.1 Candidatus Cardinium sp. cByotN1 | reverse complement strand
AAAACGAAAACGAAAACGAAGACGAAGACGAAGAAAGAGGCTCATGATCATCATGGTAACTCGAACTGATCTTACAAGTCGAAAGAAATTGAGAAAAATTAGCAACAGTCAGCTAAAGTTGTGCCTGTTGTTTTTGTTTGTGAATCAACATTCTGATTGTTCGAAATGTTAAATCGTGGCATATGAATAATAAAATTAAAATAAAACAAGGAGAGAATGAAAAAGAAAAAGAGAGAGTGTGTGTGTGAAAAAACAAAGTCTTCCTTCAAACAAGGAGATAGAGTTTGAGTGTTGAGAAATTATGATTTGATTGCGGAAAAAGTATGAGAATTTTGGCATAATTTACACACTCGGTCAAAGGATAAGAGATGAGAAAAACATGGAATAACAAAGAAGAAGAAGAAGAAGAAGAAGAAGAAAATAATGAATGAATTATAAGCTTACTCTCTCTTTCGTTGTTGAACATATTTTCGAATGCTTCCTTGATAGCTTTGTCAAACAAACGGGCTTCGGTTGCAGTAACAAAAGTAAGGCCAAATTTACAATTATTCGTTTTCCAATGATGAAATGTTGGCATAACTTTATTATAAATAAAATCTCTCTTTATGCAACAATTGAGTACGTTTTTGTCATCTTCAATTCGTTTACCAATTATAAAGTATTCAGTGTGCGGTGTGATCATCGATTCACTGCCATTGTTGATATTATTAGAGGTAGTAGAAGATAATCCATTTATGATGCAACTTGAGTTCAAACTTGTGGCAAGGGTTGAGGCTGCTGTGGAAGTGTTGGTATAATTTTGGCTGTTGTGTAAGAGATATACATTGGTTAATGTGAGTGAGTGTGTGAAAGAGAGAGAGAAAGAAAGAGAGAGAGAAATGGCCGAAAAAGAATGGATTCATTTTATACTGATACATTATTCGGGCTCAAGTGGACAAGGTTTTCTTGTTCCTTAACTTTCTTACTGTATTCATGCAAACTTAAACTTTATTCTCTCACTCAACTTGATATAATGGAGCGATTCTATCTGGAATCATCATCAGCATGGTAGCACAATTCCAAGAAGAAGACGAAGAAGAAGAAGGAGTTGGAGGAGGAGGCGGTGGAGGTGGTATTGAAGGTGATTTTCGTTCATAAGTGCAATGCATGATGATGCAACTGAAATGCAGAATAGTTCGTGAAATTAGTTGAATAAATTTTTCGACTGATTGTTGGAGCGATCCTAATTTTCTTTTCATTTCATGTTTTCACCCATTTCATAAGCTATCTTATTCTCATTTCACTTTCTTCTTCTTCTTCTTCTTCTTCTTCTTCTTCTTCTTCTCCTCCTCCTCCTCCTCCTCTTCCATCTTCTTCCACTTATTTTCTCTCTCATTTGGGTCTAATTTGAAGGATGATGATTGAATTTGCTATGCTTTTGATTTGAAATATTTTTCTCTCAATCTTTGCCTCAGGAAATACTCATTTTTTTGAGAGGGACCAAATGAGTTGGATGCATGTAAAGTGTGCATGCAAATGTCTAAATTGGTGAATATATGCATACACACTTATATTCGGTGTATGCATATTATTGATACGCCGGTATGATGCTATAAAAAGAGGGAAAAATATATGTGTATATTTGATGGAGCAAGATGATACACTAGCGTCTATTTCATTTCTTCTCTCTCTCTCTCTCTTTTCTATCCTCCTTTTAATATATGAAATGAAATGAAAACTTGATTTGAATACTTGATTGTTATAAGTTGGATATTTGAGAGATAGAAATGAGGTTGCCTGGTTCCCGACGATCGATTCAATGATGATGGCATCATAATCGATCCAATTGCTGAATGAGTGCTTCAATTGATAGAGAAGATTAAATCAAGAAAGTATATCTCTCAATATGCGAGAGTAGAGAGAGATGAGAAAATTTTTGACTCTCTCTCTCTCTCTC